>JBBSHP010000282.1:0-6372 GCA_038232555.1 Bryobacterales bacterium | reverse complement strand
CTGGAACCCGAATTCGCGAAGCGTAAATGTAAGATTATCGCGTTGAGCGTCGACCCCGTGAACAGCCATGGAAAGTGGGCCGCCGACATAGAAGAGACGCAGGGCCACAAGGTAAATTACCCGATGATCGGGGATCCGGAACTGAAAATCGCTCAGCTCTACGACATGCTGCCGGCCGATGCGGGCAGTTCGTCCGACGGACGCACCGCGGCGAACAATGCGACCGTGCGCACGGTGTTCGTGATCGGTCCGGACAAGAAGATCAAGCTGATGCTGAGTTACCCGATGGGCACGGGACGCAATTTCGACGAGGTTCTGCGGGTGCTCGACTCCATCCAACTGACGTCTAAGCACAAGGTTTCGACACCGGTGAACTGGAAGAATGGCGAAGATGTGATCATCTCGGGCGCGGTGTCGGATGAGGAAGCCAAGAAGACCTACCCGGAAGGCTGGAAGGCTCCTAAGCCTTATCTTCGGATCGTTTCCCAGCCGAAATAACGGAAGCGCTCGAGCCATTCGAGCGGACACGTGGACGGGGTACCTTCTTAGGAGCAGGTGAGTTGGAACGAAGCTTGCTCGTCATCGAATGCTAACCTTTAAGAAGAAATCACCCCATGATCGACACCAATCTTGAATCCGCTGTCCGGTCCGATGCCAACCCGCAGGAGACCGGCGAATGGCTCGAATCCTTCGATGAAATCATAGACCAGTCCGGGACCGAGCGTGCAACTTTCCTGCTTGAAAAACTGCTTCACCGAGCGGCGGAATTCGGCGTCAGCACTCCCTCAAAACTGAACACGCACTACATCAACACGATCCCTGTCGATCAAGAAGTTCCCTACCCCGGTGACCGTGCCATTGAACGGCGCATCAAAAGCCTGATTCGCTGGAACGCGATGGCCATGGTGGTCCGGGCCAACAAGGACGACGCCGGAATTGGCGGCCACATCTCCACGTTCGCTTCGCTTGCGACGCTGTCGGAAGTCGGCCATAATCATTTCTTTCACGGCAAGTACGGCGACCAGCCGGGAGACTTCGTCTATTTCCAGGGACACGCCTCACCCGGCGAGTACGCCCGCGCCTATCTGGAAGGCCGCCTGACGGAAGAGCATCTCAAAAACTTCCGGCATGAATTGCGCGATCATCCGGGACTGTCGTCGTATCCACACCCGTGGCTGATGCCGAATTTCTGGCAGTTTCCGACCGTGTCGATGGGACTGGGCCCGATCAACGCGATCTATCAGGCGCGGTTTATACGCTACCTGGAGAACCGCGGCATCATCCCGCGCAGCGATCGTCATGTGTGGGGCTTTCTGGGCGATGGCGAGACGGACGAACCGGAATCGTTAGGCGCTTTGACACTGGCGTCCCGCGAGAAGCTGGACAATCTCATCTTCATCGTGAACTGCAATCTGCAGCGGCTGGATGGGCCGGTGCGCGGGAACGGCAAAATCATCCAGGAACTGGAAGCGGCGTTTCGAGGCGCGGGTTGGAACGTCATCAAAGTGATCTGGGGCGAGAGTTGGGACGATCTTCTGGCGCGCGACACCAGCGGCATGCTGCTCAAGCTGATGGATGAATGCGTGGATGGAGAGTACCAGAATTTCAAAGCCAAGGGCGGCGCTTACACGCGCAAAGAGTTCTTCGGCAGGTACCCGGAGACGCTGAAACTGGTGGAGCACATGACCGATGAGGAGATCAGCCGGCTGCGCCGGGGCGGTCACGATCCCGTGAAGGTGTACAACGCTTATAAGCAGGCGGTGGAGCACAAGGGTGGTCCCACGGTCATCCTGGCGAAGACGATCAAAGGCTATGGGCTTGGCGAAGCGGGCGAGGGCCGCAATCCAACGCACCAGCAGAAGAAGCTGAACGAGCAGGAGATGGCGTACATCCGGAATCGTTTCGATATCCCGGTGCCAGAGGAATGTGTCGCGAAGGCGGCGTTCTTCCGGCCGTCGGAAGATGGGCCGGAACTTCGGTACATGCAGGACCGCACCAAGGCGATGGGCGGTTCTCTGCCTTGCAGAGAGTACCAGCCGATCACGATCAAAGCTCCAGCGCTGGAGCTGTTCGCTGAGTCGCTGCAAGGGTCGGGTGAGCGCGAAGTCTCCACGACGATGGCGTTTGTGCGCATCATCACTCTGCTGCTGCGCGATCAGGAACTCGGGAAGTATATCGTGCCGATCATCCCGGATGAGGCGCGTACGTTCGGGATGGAGTCGCTGTTCCGGCAACACGGAATTTACGCGAGCCAGGGCCAGTTGTACCGTCCGGTAGACAGCGACATGTTCCTCTACTATAAGGAGGCGAAAGACGGGCAGATCCTGGAAGAAGGAATTACAGAGGCGGGTTCGATGGCCTCGTTCACGGCCGCAGGAACAGCGTATGCAAACTACGGCGTGCCGATGATTCCGTTCTTCACGTATTACTCCATGTTCGGGTTCCAACGCATCGGGGATCTGATCTGGGCTTTTGCGGATTCTCGTGGAAAGGGCTTTTTGATGGGCGGCACGGCGGGCCGAACTACGTTATCGGGCGAAGGACTGCAACATCAGGACGGCCACAGCCTGGTGCTTTCGAGCACGGTGCCTACCTGCCTGAGCTACGATCCCGCGTTTGCTTATGAGATCGCGGTGATTGTGCAGGATGGTATCCGGCGCATGTATCAGGAGATGGAAAACGGCTTCTATTACATCGCGCTGTACAACGAGAATTACCCGCAGCCCACCATGCCGGAAGGGGCCAAGGACGGGATTCTGCGCGGCATCTACCGCTACAAGACCGGCGAGAAGAAGGCGCAGGTGCAGTTGTTCGGGAGCGGTCCGATTCTGAATGAGGCGCTCCGAGCACAGAAGATGCTGGCCGAGCAGTACCAGGTTCAGGCCGATGTGTGGAGCGTGACGAGCTACAACCAGCTCCGGCGCGAGGCACTGGAAGGGGAACGCTGGAACCGGTTGCATCCCGCCGACCCCGAACGGACTCCGTACATCGTGAAGGCGCTGGAAGGCGCGGAGGGACCGATCGTCGCATCCACCGACTACATGAAGGCAGTGCCGGACCAGCTTGCGCCGTGGCTGCCGGGCCGGTTGGTTTCGCTGGGAACGGACGGTTTCGGGCGCAGCGAAAATCGCGAGCACTTGCGCAAGCATTTCGAAACCGGAGCGGAGGCGATCGTATCGGCGGCGCTGTCGCGGCTGGCGCGCGACGGGAAGTTCAATCGGAAACGGGCGAAGGCGGCGGTTACGGAACTGGGGCTCAACCCGGAGCGGCCCGATCCAGTCACGCTGTAGTCAAGCCGCAAAATGCTCTATCTGACCGAAGCCGACGTCCGGCTGCTGCTTCCCATGCCGGACGCGATTACTATGATGCGGCGGGCCTTTGAAGCGCTGCAGAAAGGGGAAGCGCTCAACCAATCGAGGCGTAGGCTGGTGTTGCCGACAGGCTCAGTGCTGCACAGTATGGCGGGCGCTTACGGGGAATATTTCGGGACGAAGTTTTACTCCACCAACCCGAAACATGGAGCGCATTTTCTGTTTGTACTGTATGAAGCGAAAACGGCGAAGCCGCTCGCACTGGTAGAGGCAAATTACCTGGGACAGATACGGACTGGGGCGGCGAGTGGATATGCAACCGACCTGATGGCGAATCCGGAGGCGAAGGTGCTCGGGATCATCGGCAGCGGGTACCAGGCTCGCAGTCAACTGGAAGCTACGCGGTCCGTGCGGCCGTCGATCTCAGAGGTGCGGGTCTGGAGCCGCGATGCGGAAAAGCGCAAAATCTTTGCCGACGAATTGGGGGCAACGGCAAGCAAGACCGCCGAAGAAGCCGTACGCGACGCCGACATTGTTGTTACCGCTACTAATGCAAAAGATCCAGTGATCGAAGATGAGTGGATCAAACCGGGCATGCACATCAACGCCATGGGTTCTAACGTAGGCAGCCGCCGTGAGTTACCCGAGGCGTTAGTGCGGAGAGCTGATGTGATTGCGGTGGATTCGATCGAGCAGGCCAAGATGGAGGCCGGCGACCTGCTGCTTGCCAACCATTGGAACAACGTGGTTGAGCTGAAAGACGTCCGGAAAAGTTACAATCCCGAGCACGTCACGATCTTTGAGTCGCTCGGGTTGGGCGTGGAAGACGTAGCCGCTGCCGGGGTTATCTATGAAGCCGCCAAGAACCAAAAAGTGGGCCGGCAACTGGTGGCATAGCCCACAAGAACCTCTATTCCTGAGCGGCTGGTTGATCGGAATCGCGCCAGGCGCTGATCTTTAGGCGACGGCACACCCAGCACAGGCCTTCCGTGGAGTTGGGGGCGCAGGGCGATTCGCAAACCGAACATTTCTTCAATGGAACGAACTTATCGGTTTCCACCATGCGCTTCGCATTTTCCAGGAGGGCCTGGTCGATGACGGGTTCTGGATGAGGAATCGGCTTGCGTTTCATCTACACCCTAGCCTAACATGCGATCCGGCTTAGGCAGCGCGATCGAATCGCATAATGTACGCTGGATCGAGCGCAGAGGAACAGCGTGAGCACTTCTGCCCAGGCTTCACTTTGCTGGTCTTACCCTGAGTGACTACCGTGCCCTCAACCGTGTGCGTGCAGATGGGGCAATAGACGAACGCTTTGGCTTCCGACACCGGTAAAGATCTTTGAGTCAGCATGGCGGTTCTCCTTTCTTCACTGGTTTGGACGCATATGGAAGGGCAAAGGATTGCACTATTTTCGAACAGAAATCGGTTCGACAAATAGGCTTCGGGCGATGGCCTAATCGCCCGCCGCGGGCGCCTGGCACGGGTGAGAAACGGCCCGCCGCTGTCGCATAGATGCTTTGGCCTGCTCGATAAGCGAATAGCCGACCGGCACTACCAGCAGCGTGAGCAGGAGACAGAGCGTTTGTCCTCCGATAATCGTGACCGCTATCGCGGACCGCTGAGAAGCTCCGGCGCCGATACCAACTGCGGTTGGAATCAGGCCGGCGACGATCGAGAAAGTTGTCATCAGGATCGGACGCAAACGTACGCGGTTCGCCTCGAGAATGGCGGGGTGCAAAGGCGTCCCCTCCTCGCGCAGGCGATTCATGTAGTCGATCTGGAGGATCCCGTTTTTTTTGACAATGCCGAGCAGCAGCAATATGCCCAGGGCGCTAAACAGGTTCAATGTGCGTCCGGTCGCAATGAGGGAGAGTAATGCGAAAGGAATCGAGAGCGGCAACGTGAGCAGAATAATGAAGGGATGGGCCAAGCTCTCGAACTGTGCGGCCAGGACCATGTACATGAAGATGGAGGCAAGTGAGAAAGCGAGAATCATGTTCAAGGTGGTTTCTTCGAGAATTTTGACTTGCCCGGAAAAGACGCTCCGGTACCCAGGCGGGAGGCCGAGGCCGTCCATGACGGATTGAGTCTGCGCGGCGGCCTCATTCAAAGAATGACCGGGCGCCATATTGCCGTAGATTCCCACCGAGAATTGCCGGTTGAAGCGGTCTATGCGGCTGGGTCCCACGCCGCGCTCGAGTTTCGCGATCGAATCCAGACGAATCAATCCAAGCTTGGCGGAAGGGATGTTCAGGCGACTGAGGATGGCTGGATCGTCCCGCTGCCCGGGGGCCAGGCGCATGGTGACCGGGTACTGCTCGGAGTCCTCTTTATATGTAGAGATCTGGTCCTCGCCCGACATCAAGAGCCGGACTGCGCTGGCCACATCGGAGACGCGCACCCCGAGATCGGAAGCAAGGGGGCGGTCGATCTTCACCTGGAGCTCCGGATTGTTCAGGTTTAGATTGGCTTTCACATCCGCCAGAGCAGGCTGGCGGATCATCTGCTGATTGGCCTCTTTCGCGAAGGAGACCAGCTTGACCATATCGGGGCCCAGCAGTTGCGCGCGAACGGGAGCGAAGGTATCGCGTCCGCCCAGCACGTTGGGGAAAGTGATGCGCGGGCGGGTGTAGGGATAATTTCGAGTGATCTCCCGAACGTGTTGGCCCATATCCACGATGTTGTCCCGGGTGTTGGCGGGCGCCAGCAAGACGGTGATGTTGGAGGTGTTGATCCGGTCGATAAAGCCGTTCGAAGTGGTGGGCACGACAGTGATCACGCCGGGGACTTTTTCAATCTTGCGCGCAATCTCCATGGTGGTCTTTTCGGTAGCCTCGATAGACGATCCTTCCGGTAGCTCCAACGAGACCGAAAGCTCATTCTGATCTTCGGGAGGCATCCAGTCCCGTCCAATGTAGCGGTTGATGACGAAGGTGGAAGCGAAGGTGATTGCGCAGATCAGCATGATTACCCAGCGGTGACGGAGAGACCAGTCGAGCACACTGATGTAACCGCGATCGAAGAAGGTATGCCCGTGCGCAGAGTGACTCTTCTGTTT
>JBBSHP010000281.1:0-6373 GCA_038232555.1 Bryobacterales bacterium | reverse complement strand
TGCCGACTCCTCCGGTCCCCGCTTCGAGGCCATACCTTTATTCAATCCCCATAGAGTACGGTCCGGCTCAGTTCAACGCATTCTATCCGCAATGCTCCGGCACGCGTTTTGCGGCGTGTCTTGAGGTTTCCAACGCCGGAGCACTGCGGATAGAATCCTAGACGTAATGTATGATTGATTCTTCTGAATGCGAGCTAGATCAACTCGCCCGTGACTTTCTTTCGGGTGGAGGCGAAATGGGGGACGCCATACGCTCGAAAGACTGGTCCGCCACTCCGCTGGGTCCCGTGCATTTGTGGCCGCAAAGCCTGAGGACAACTGTTAGTCTCTGCCTCGCTTCTAATTTTCCCATCAATGTAATCTGGGGGGCCGAGCACACCCAGATCTATAACGATGGGTATCGTCCTATTTGCGGAGCAAAGCACCCGGTGGCTTTGGGCGAGAATTACACAGAGACTTGGGTGTCCGCATGGCCGATCCTTAACGACGCATTTTGTCGCGCCTTGGGCGGCCAAACATCTTTTCTTGAGAATGAGCGGATGTTCCTGGACCGCAACGGTTATTTGGAGGAGACTTTCTTTACGTTTTCATTAAGCCCGATCCGTGACGAGTCCGGGGGCATCGGCGGCCTGTTTCATCCGGTAACCGAGACGACGGCACAGATGCTCAGCGAGCGCCGGATTCGAGGACTCCAGCTTCTGACGTCGCGGGCAGGTCAGGCGAAAAATGTGGAGGACGCCGGCTACTTGTTGATGGCGGCCTTGGCGGAGTACCCGCTGGACCTGCCCTTTGCTCTGCTCTATTTGGTGCGTCACGAGCAGCGAGAAGCGCGGCTGATTGCAACGGCCCATCTCGGAAGCGGATTGGAGGCCACCCCCACGTGCGTGGATCTCCAGGATCCCTCAGGGACGGAGTGGCCATTCGAGATAGTCCTGAATTCCGGTTCAGCTCAGGTTCTAGAAGATCTGGAGAAGAAGTTTGGCGCTCTGGCGTGTGGACCGTATCCCGAATCGCCGCAAAAAGCACTGATGTTCCCGATAAAGATTGCAAAGGAGCGTAAGCCCACAGCTATATTCCTTGCAGGCGTGAGTCCCAGGCTGAGTCTGGATACCAGTTACAGGGCATTTTACGATTTGTTAGCAGCCGGCGTAACGGCTGTGATGGCGAATGCCCGCGCCTATGAAGAAGAGCGTAAACGTGCCGAGGCTTTGGCCGAGTTGGATCAGGCTAAGACGACATTCTTCAGCAACATCAGCCATGAGTTTCGAACGCCACTGACTCTGATGCTTGGGCCTCTGGAGGACATGTTGGCGCGCGACGAAACGAAGATTACCGCGAATCGCGAACCAGTGGATTCTATGTATCGCAACAGCCTCCGGCTTCTTCGCTTAGTGAACACCCTGCTGGATTTTTCCCGCATTGAGGCTGGGCGTATTCAGGCCTGTTACGAACCGCTAGACCTTGCCGAGCTTACGAAAGACCTCACCAGCACCTTTCGGTCAATTATTGAGAAAGCGGGTCTTACCTTCTCGGTCGATTGCTCTCCACTTTCTGAGTGCCTCTATGTGGATAGGGAAATGTGGGAGAAGGTCGTGCTGAATCTCCTCTCGAACGCTTCAAGTTCACGTTCCACGGACAGATCGCCGTCCTCTTGCGCCAGAACCAAGGCAACGTCGAATTGTCGGTTTCCGATACGGGCACTGGCATTCCTTCCGAAGAGATGCCGAACCTCTTTAAGCGCTTCCATCGCGTAGAGGGAGCCCGAGGGCGCACTGTTGAGGGAACCGGGATCGGACTTGCCCTGGTGGAGGATTTGGTCAAACTTCACGGTGGTTCGGTTCGGGCGGAGAGTCAGTTAGATGCCGGAAGCACGTTCACGGTCAGCATGCCGCTGGGGGTGGCTCATCTCCCCAGCCAGCAGATCAGGTCCTTGGGAAAAGCTGCCCGGAGCACGGGAGCCGGCAGAGCGTTAACAGAAGAGGCTCTCCGCTGGTCGGAACCATCCATAGCAACCAGCGGTGTTTGTGGTGAGCGACTCAATGCGGCAGCTACGGACGTTGGGCGCCGGCGTATTTTGCTGGTCGATGATAACTCCGATATGCGGCAATATGTCACGAACATTCTCGCGCCGGAATTCGATGTCGAAGCTGTGACTAACGGCGTGCTAGCCCTGGAGAGCTTGCAAGGCCCCATTCCGGACCTGGTGCTTACCGACGTCATGATGCCGGAGATGGATGGATTCGGGTTGCTTAAGGCACTCCGCACAGACGCACGCGCGCAAAGCATCCCCGTGATCATGCTTTCCGCGCGGGCCGGAGAAGAAGCCTACGTAGAGGGCTTAAGGGCAGGAGCTGACGACTATCTCATCAAGCCTTTCAGCGCGAGGGAACTGGTAGCCCGCGTTGTCTCAAATATCGAACTCGCGCAACTGCGTCAGAAACTGGCGCGTAAAGAAGAGGAACGCCGCTCGGTCAAGGAACTGGAAAGACAGTGGCGGCTATTCATTACAGCGCTCTCGCATACGCCCGATTTTAGCTATGTCTTCGACCTGGAGCGCCGGTTCACCTATGTTAATGAGGCATTACTCGGTTTGCTCAATAGACCGCGGGCTGAGGTGCTCGGAAAACAATTTCTAGAGTTGGGGTATCCACCCGATTTCGCTGACAAGCTGGACAGGCAGATTCAGGCAGTGCTCGATACTCGCACACCCGTCCTGGACGAGAGTGCCTTAACGGGACAAGGCGGAGGGATCCGCCATTATGAGTACATCTTTGTCCCTGTTGCGGGGACGGACGGAACTGTGGAGGGCGTGGCCGGCTCCGCGCGGGAGGTGACTCAGCGTCGGAAAGTGGAGCAGGATCTCCGGACTGCCAACGCCGAATTGGAACAATTCGCTTACGTAGCGAGTCACGATATGCAGGAGCCGCTTCGCATGGTGAACATCTATACGCAACTCTTGTTGAAACGGTACGGCGAGACCGCCAATGCTGATGTTCAATAGTATGCAGCGTTCATTCGCGAAGGAGTGCAGCGCATGACAACCCTCATTCGCGATCTTCTTTCCTACTCGCGAACGATTCACGAGGAGCATGATCGTTTTGTTTCGGCCGACCTGCAGAATTCTTTCTCGCAGGCGGTTGCCGTACTCAGGACTCGCTTCGAGGAGAGCGGCGCAACAATCACGCACGACGACTTGCCAAAAGTACGTGGCGACGAGGCTCAGTTGCAACAGGTGTTTATGAACCTGCTCTCGAACGCTCTAAAATATGTCAAGCCCGGACAGACATCGCGCATCCATGTGTCGGCCAAACGAGACGGCGAGCACTGGATCGTCTCTGTTAGCGACAATGGGATCGGTTTTGACCAACGCTATGCAGAGCGGGTTTTTGGTCTCTTCAAGCGTTTACACAAGGATGCGTACCCGGGAACCGGACTTGGCTTGGCAATCTGCAAAAGGATCGTGGAACGGCACGGCGGAACAATCTGGGCTGAAAGTGAAGTTCAAAAAGGTTCGACATTCTCATTCTCGTTACACTCGGAACGCATAAGCCATCCAGCGGAGGATGATCGGCGATTCACTATCATGAAGTCAGAATGAATTATCGAAAACTCGGACGGACCGGCTTTGAGGTGAGTGAAATCGGATATGGAGCCTGGGGCATTGGCGGCAAGCAGTGGCTGGGTGGCAACGACGACGAATCGTTGCAGGCCCTGCGACGAGCCATCGAATTAGGCCTCAATTTCATAGACACAGCACTCGCGTACGGCGAAGGGCACAGCGAACGGCTGGTAGGGCAGGTGGTCCAGGAGACCAATCACAAACTTTTTGTCGCGACCAAAGTTCCGCCCATGAATCTGACGTGGCCCGCCCGACCCGGCATCGGCCTCGATCAGGCGTTTCCTTACGACTACATCATGCGCAGCACCGAGACCAGCCTGCGCAATTTGCAGATGGACACGATTGACCTCCAGCAACTGCATGTCTGGAATCCGGAATGGACCGGCCGCGACGAGTGGCGGCGCGCTGCCGAAGATTTGAAGAAAAGTGGAAAGGTTCGGGCCTTTGGTATTTCCATCAACGATCATCAACCGGACTCGGCGCTGGACGTCGTCCGCACCGGCTTGATCGACACCGTTCAAGTGATCTACAACATCTTCGACCAGACTCCCGGGAAAAAGCTGCTCCCGCTCGCACAGGAGCTGAACGTCGGCGTGTTGGCCCGTGTGCCGTTCGATGAGGGGAGCCTCACCGGTACCATCGACGAGTCTACGACGTTTGATCCGGGCGATTTTCGGTCGTCCTACTTCAAGGGTGACCGCAAGAGACAGGTGGTGGAGCATGTCAACGCGCTTCGCAAAGACCTGGGTCCGGATGCCCAACTGCCCCAGGTGGCATTGAGGTTCTGTCTTTCCCATCCCGCGGTGTCCACCGTCATTCCGGGCATGCGCCGAGTCCGCAACGCCGAAATGAATACAAGGGCTTCGGACCAAGGACCATTGGATCAACCCACTCTCGACACTTTGAAAGCACACGCTTGGGATAAGAACTTCTACGGCTAATCCTTGAAAGCCACTCCCAAAACCGCATGTAACTGTGCATGGCAGCCGGCTCTGGCCGTAGGCGGTGATTACTATGACGTGCTCAGCTTAAGCGCGCCGGACACAATCCGCCTATGCTCGTTCGGGCCTCGACCACATGTCCGTAAAGTCGCATCGTCACCCGCCGGTGAATTACAATCAGCGATTCTGGGCGCTGTCACGAATTTCTGCGGCGGAAATTTCCGCGATGACGCGACTTTGCTGGTAATCGCTGTAGTCTGATAGTTATGCAAAGAAATACGATCCTGTCTTCCATTGTCGACGTGGGCATTGTGCCTGTCGTTCGCACAGAAACTGCCGAAGGAGCTATCCAGGCCATCGCAGCGATTCAGCGGGGCGGCATCCGCGTCGCGGAGATAACCATGACTGTACCGGGTGCCTTGCGGGCTCTGGAAAAGGCAGCCGATCAGTTTGGCGACCAAATCATCCTGGGTGCGGGCACCGTCCTGGACCCGGAGACCGCACGCGCCTGTATGCTGGCGGGCGCGCAGTTTTTCGTGACGCCCAGTTTGAATCTCAAAACGATTGCGATGGTGAAGCGTTACTCAAAAGTGATCATGCCCGGAGCGCTGACACCCACGGAGGTACTGACGGCCTGGGAAGCCGGCGCAGATGCCATCAAGATCTTTCCATGTAGCGCCGTTGGCGGCGCCAAATACATCAAAGCTCTGCGCGCCCCTTTGCCGCATATCGAAATGGTCCCCACCGGCGGAGTTAACCTGGATACTGCCGCAGACTTCCTGCGGGCTGGGGCTTGCGCCGTGGGAGTGGGAGGGGAGTTGATCGACTCCGGCACAATCCGCGATGGTCGCTTCGAGGTTTTTGAGGAACGAGCTCGCCGCTTCATGGAAGTCATCGCAAAGACGCGCGCTGGGATGGTGCGCGAAACCTAAGGAGGCGAGTACCCACATGCCACGCCGTTTACGCGAACAGCCTTGGTGGATGGAGGGCGGCTCGCAGATATGTTACCTCTGCCTGCAGCGCTACGCCCTCGAAACAGAAGATCGCTGCGAGGGTTGCGATGTAGCAATCTGTTTCTTCTGCGCCGTCCGAGAGCACGGTCGCGAGATTAGCTGCGGTGATTGCAGCGAACTTGTGGCAAGCGGGGGAGTATGAGCGCACGCGCCATTTGGAAAGGTGTTCTCAAAATTGGGCCGGAGAGCTTGCCCGTGAAGCTGTACTCGGCGGTCCAGGATCGCGCCGTACACTTCCATATGCTGGAGGCCAAGACGAAGAAGCCGGTCAAACAGATCATGGTCGACCCGGACACAGGCAAACAGGTTTCTGCGGATGAGATTCAAAGGGGGGTTGAAATAGAGCCAGGAACATTTGTGGTCCTCAGTGAGGAAGACCAGAAGAATCTGGAGCCGGAGCCGAGTCGAGACATACAGGTCTTACAGTTCATCCCGCCTGAACAGATCAACGACCAGTGGTATGAGCGCCCCTATTATTTGGGCCCGGATGGAGACGATGCGAGCGGCTATTTCGCACTGGCTGAAGCGCTGGGGGACAACCAGCGTGAAGGACTCGCCTTCTGGGTGATGCGCAACAAGAAGTATGCCGGGGCGCTTCGCGCCAAGGGCGGATATTTGATGCTGGTGACACTGCGGCACGCGGAGGAAGTACTGTTGGCCCAGGAACTTCCCAAGCCCAGCGGGAGACCTCTGGATGAGCGCGAGATCAAGATGGCCCAGCAGTTGGTTTCTGTACTGGAAGCTCCCTTTCAGCCCGAGGATTTTCGTGACGAGTATCGGGATCGGGTCATGCAGTTTAT
>JBBSHP010000280.1:0-6387 GCA_038232555.1 Bryobacterales bacterium | reverse complement strand
CAACTTCCAGGTCTTGCCCTCCAGGTCGGAGAGTTGCCACGGCGGCAGCGGTTTGTTCATTTTTTCCCAGCGGCCCTCCTTGGCCACTTTAACAGTCTTAGCCTTCTTCTCCCACAATTCCCGGCCCGCGCCAGACCCACCGAGTTGTTTCCACAACCGCTCGGTGCCTTCGGCGGCCTCATCCTTTTTAGGTTTCTTGAAATCCGATGGTCGAGAGTCAATCGCTGCCCGATACATCAGCAGCGCGTCGAGCTTACGGCCTTCCAGTTCCGCCAGCTTGCCCCGAACGCTCCACAGCGAAGATTGCAAATTGGGCTTGTCGGCACTGGCATTCGACAGATCGTTCACGGCCGAGCGCGCCATCTCCGGGTTGTTTGTCTTCTTCGCCGCGTCGAGCAAAATCTCAGCCGCTGCGATCCGGACGTACAGGTCGGACTCCGCCAGCATCTTCTTCATCTCGTCGGGATCCCGGTCGGTGACTCCGTACTCGTGTTCTTGAAAATCTTTGCGCCCTAGCTCGATGAGCGCTGGTATCTGCTCGAGATGGATATCCTTCTTGACCCAGGCCCGCGCCACTTGAAGAGCAAACGGCGGGTTCGACCACATGTTTACCCCTTTGCGCAAAGCTGCCAGCTCCGCCTCGCCCGCCTCAGTAAGTCGCTCCTTCGAAGTGTCATCCAGTTGCGAGAGTGCGCCGAAACGGCTCAGAATAAACTCAAATTCCCCGGGATCTTTTTTCAGTTGCTCCTCGGCAAACCGCAGCGACTCTCGGTAGTAAGCAGCCTTCACTTCTTCTGAAGCATCGGCGCCAGGGTACTTATGTTCTTTTTCGTGCCGGCCCCGAAGAATACTGCGCGCGGCGGGAGTATCGCCGTGCTTGGTCAGAATGCGTCCTTCGGTTCGCTTTACACCCGCTTCGTTTCCCACGTTCTTGTAACCGCTGATCAGCAGGTTGAGGAAAGCCGGATCCGGCGCTGGCTGCAACTTTTCGAGACGCTCCACATCCGCGGTAATCTGCTTGCGTAGCTGCGCATGTTCCGTGGGAGGATAGGCCTTGAACTCCAGGTTCCACAGCTCCGACCAGTGCTGCATCAAGGCCGGGTCTGTTTCAGCCGACAAGCGCCCACGCAGCGGTCCGTCGAATTTGCGCGCCAACTCGGGTGTGCCGAACCGTACCAGGGTTCCGATCGGCTGGTTGGCAAGCGAAGTGGGGCACGCCGTGAAGAACGCCTCGAGGGAATTGCGGAGCGCAGCGCGGTCGGCAAACTTGCCGAAGCCGTAGACGTCGGCGAGCACCATGTGCGGCCACACAAATTTGGCGTCGTCGGCGGTGAGTTGCTTGAGCATCTCCAGCGCGCGCGGCGTGTCGGTTCCAATCAGCGCCTTGGCATACAGCATCTTGGACACAGGATCGTTTTTATGCTTCTCCGCGAGTGCTCGATAGCGGTCAATCGCCATTTGGCGCGCGGCCGGAGATCTGTCGAGGTCGATATCCCGGAGATGCAGAAACATGTCGTCGGGATGAGACGCGAGAAGGTCATCCAGAATGGCGCGCTGCGCTTCGGTTCGCTTCGGGCCGGCGAGATCCTGGACGTTCAGACGTTTGAGAACCTCGCGAGTAGCGGGGCCGGGCTCACAAGGGAACTCGGCTGCGGTAGCCAGTGTGCCCAGTGCCAGGAAGACGGTGAGTGGAATACGCATGCGCAGCTCCTATGCTGGATTATGACGCATAGGTGGAAAGATGTGTTGATCGTGATCGGTTGGCTGAGCCGAGAACCAAAAGCCGGTGACGCGGCACTATGGCAAGCCGTGGAAACCGGCGTAGGTGGAGCGCCGCTGTTACTCGCCGGCGGCCGTGCTATCGCTGATAGCGTCATCAAGCAGTAGCGTGAAGTGCTTCGCCTTGGCGTCGACGTTGGAGCGGAGCTGGTCCAGATCGCCCTGCAGGCTCCGTAGCTGATCGGCAAGGTGAACACAAGCCAGCACCGCAATTCGTTGTGAGTCGAGATTGCGCGCCCGCTGAGAGATGGAGGTCATAAGCTCATCCACCATCTGCGCCAGTTCTTCAACTTGGCCAGACTCCCCGGTCGCGACCAGAGAGTAACTCTGGTTGAAGATAGTGACACGGACTGCTTCCGTGTTGGACATAGGTTAACCCGGTCCAGGCTCCGGACTTTAACTTGTACTCAACAGATCCATCTGTCCAAGCAACTTCTCAATGCGCGTGCGAACCTGTTTGCGTTCACTGCGCAGATCCTCCACCTCTTGGATGGTCTTGTGGGCTTGCGCGTTGGCCGCGGCGGCTTCCTTCTGCGCGGCATCGCGCTCCGCCGTCAAGGACTCGATCTGGGTGGTTAGCGTATCCTTCTCGCTTCGCAGCTTTGATACCACATCGACCGCCCTGGTGATCCGTTCTTCGAGACTCGTCAGTGAATCGACGTCGGCCTCGCGAGCCGCTGACGCCATACTATTGCGCCCCCGCGTGAGCGGCCTTCGCTTTCTCCACCAAGGCTGTAAATCCAGCTTGATCTTTCAGCGCAATCTCCGCCAGAATCTTCCGGTTCAGTTCGATCCCGGCCTTCTTGAGACCGCTGATAAATACGCTGTAGGACAAGTCGGCAGCGCGGCAGGCGGCTCCGATTCGGACGATCCAAAGCGACCGGAAATCCCGTTTCTTACGGCGGCGGCCGACGTAAGCATAGCGCAGGGCTTTCTCGACGGCTTCCTGGGCAGCCCGGTTCAGCTTGCTCTTGGTGAGAAAGTAGCCGGACGCCCGTTCCAGGGTCTTATGCCGGTAATCCCGGCGTTTTGTTCCTCGTTTAACTCTCGGCACGTTTAAACTCCCTTGTGGATTTTCAGATGGCGAGAAAGGTACGTGCAGCACCTGTTCGCACAACGGGCGGCCCGATCGGGCCACCAGAAAAGTTGGTCTAGTACGGAATCATCCGCTTGAGCATGGGCTGATTGGTTTTGTCAGCCACTACGGCCTGCGAGAGTCTTCGCTTCCGCGAGCGCGTCTTGGAGGTGAGAATGTGACGCGCAAACGCATGGTGGCGAACCACTTTGCCCGTTCCAGTCTTCTTGAACCGTTTAGCCGCACCTTTGTGTGTCTTTAACTTCGGCATTAGAATTTTCCAGGGTTTTGAAACTACAGGGATAAGTGTAGCACAGCGAAGCTGTCCCAGGCTCCTAAAGACTGATACTCTATGAACGCACATGAAAGAAGTTCTGACTAAGAAGTTCTGGCAAGATGTGAAGAAAACGTTTGACGAGGCGAAGGAGGGCGCGCCTTCGGTCGCGAGTGATGCTGGCGCGCCGGTTTCCGCTGCGCAGCCCGTGCCGGCGCGTTTGGGGAATACACTGGAGAGCATGACTCTGCATAGTGAGACAGGGGGTGGAAGCAAGCGTTTCCTGCTGGCCCTGGATGAAGGGACCACCAGCGCCCGGGCTGCGCTCTACGATGAGCAAGGTCAGCGCACGGCACTCGAAGCGGTGTCCTTTCCCAGCCAATATCCGCACCCCGGGTGGGTGGAGCAGGATGCTGAGGAGATTTGGCGCGCTCAACTGGATGCGACGCGTCGGACCATCGGGACAGCCAACATCGGCGCGGACGCCATCGTGGCTCTGGGTATTACCAACCAACGCGAGACCACGGTAGTGTGGGACCGAAAAACCGGCATACCTGTGGGACCCGCCATCGTATGGCAGTGCCGCCGGACGGGCGAGTATTGCACCGGCTTGGCGGCCTCCCAGGATGCCGCTGCCATCACCCGGAAAACGGGTCTGGTGATCGATGCCTATTTTTCAGGCAGCAAGGTCCGCTGGATCCTCGAAAACGCTCCGGATGCCAGGCAGAAGGCCCGCGATGGCGAACTGCTGTTCGGCACCGTGGATAGCTGGCTGATCTGGAAGCTGACGGAAGGCGCGGTGCACGTCACGGACGTCTCGAACGCATCCCGTACCATGTTGATGAACCTGGCCACGGGGGATTGGGATGCGGGTCTCCTGGATATTTTCGGGATCCCTAAAGCGATGCTGCCGCAGATCGTCCCGTCCAGCAAAGTGGTGGGCACGGCGGCGGCGGTTCATTTCGGAGCTGAGATTCCGATTGCAGGGATCGCGGGAGACCAGCAGGCCGCTCTGTTCGGGCAAGCCTGCCACCGCCCGGGCCTCTCCAAAAACACGTACGGAACCGGCTGCTTCGCGTTGATGCATACCGGCTCCAGTGAGCCCGTTTCGAAGCACAAGCTGCTGGCTACCCGGGCAGCCTCTGTCGACGACACGGCGCAGTTTGCGGTGGAAGGCAGTATCTTCATCGGCGGGGCGGCGGTGCAATGGCTGCGGGACAAACTGGGCCTGATTGCGACTGCGGCCGAATCGGCGCAGGTGGCCAGCTCGATTGAGACCACTAAGGGAGTTTACGTCGTGCCGGCCTTTGTCGGCCTGGGCGCGCCGCACTGGAATCCGGATGCGCGCGGCTTGGTGACTGGTATCACGCAGGGCTCCGGCCGCGCTGAAATCGTGCGTGCAACGTTGGAATCCATTGCGTACCAGACCCGCGAGCTGGTGGAAGCGATGGAAGCCGACAGTGGCGAAGCTCTGCAGGAGTTGCGCGTGGACGGGGGCGCCTCAGCGAATGATTTCCTGATGCAGTTTCAAGCCGACATCCTCGGAAAGCGCATCGTGCGCCCGCAGGACACGGAGACCACCGCCTTGGGTGCGGCGTATCTCGCTGGCTTGGCGACGGGGTTTTTCCGAAGTCTGGATGAGATCGATCAGTTCTGGCGAGTGGAGCGTGTTTTCGAGCCGGCCATGCAGGCCAGTCAGCGTGAGGAGCTCTACACGGGATGGAAAAAAGCTGTGGCGCGTTGCCGCTTTGAGAGCACACCCGCTTAGCGTAGCAACTCGAAATTCACAAACATTTTACAAGGACTTCGCAGGCCTCCTTGCCTCCCGCGGGGATTTGGTCTAACCTCGGTTAGAGTATGAAAAATAACGACCTTATCCCTGCTGCTCCCGTTGTGCTCGATTTTTGCTCCAGCGCTGCTGGCCGACACGGCCGAGACCATTCCGCTGATTGCCTATATGCTGCCGAGCAACCACTTTCACCGGTTTGTATATTCATGAGGGCCCGGCCGGAGTGAGTGGCGGAATTGTGATCGGTACCGATGTTTCTGGCGCGAATCCTGCCGTCGTTGGAGCGACTGATAAGGGCAATATTCTCAGGCAGGTCGCGTTCGGGGGCACGGGTCAGCCCAGCGTAGATGTGATTCAACGCTTACTTGCTAACCCGGAAAATTTCTACATCAACCTGCAGAGCACCGCCAACCCCGGCGGCGTGGTTCGCGCCCAGATGGTGCGCGCCGATATGACTGTGCGCATTGCGCTGGTATCGCCGGCCAACGAGAATCCGCCCATTGCTGGTTCAAACGCCTCGGGTGTGGCGTCCTTTATTGTCCTCCGCGGGATTGACCCGGGCGGCAACTTCACCACTGGTGCAGTGATCTTCGATGCGAACTATACTGGTTTCCCTGCCGACACGATGCTGACGGGTTTCCATATCCATAACGGCACAGCCGCTGTGAATGGCTCCGTAGTTATCAACACTGGCATTGGCAGCGGAGCGAACGCCGTTCCGACCGGTCCTGGTGGAAGCGGAACCCTGCATTACGAAGTATTTGCAACGCCGGAGGATGCCAACTTTGGTACGGAAATTGGGACCATCAACACCCTCTTCGACAATCCCAACGCTACCTATGCCAACATCCACAACGTTGCGAATCCGGGCGGCGAGATCCGCGCGCAGGTGAGAACTACGGACAAGACCGAGTTTCAGGTAAATATGCTCAGCCGCAATGAAGTTCCACCGGTCACTGGCGTCGCCGGCGAAGGCGTTGCGAAGGTCTCCGTATACACAGCGCGTAACTCCGATGGCAGCGTTGCCGCGGGAGTGGTAATTTTTGATGTGAACTATCGCGGCTTCGCTTCCGGAACAACCTTTTCAGGACTGCACATCCACGCCGGCGCGGCTGGTGTGGTCGGTCCTGTCACCATCAATACGGGTCTCTCCCCCACTAACACGGTGAAAACCGACAACGGCTCCGGGAATGTTTACCGCTTAGTGACGGTGGCTTCCGGACCCGGCGTGAATACGCTTTCCACCATCACTCAGAACCCGGAGAACGCCTACATCAATATCGACACACTGGCGAATCCGGGCGGTATTGTGCGCAGCCAGTTGGCTGCCGCTAACACGGCGCTCCCTGTGGTGGGCGCTGTTACCAGCAACCCGGACACGGCTCTGCGGACGCTGGCGCCGGGTGAGATCTTTACGATCTACGGTTCGAATCTCGGGAAGGTGACCTCCGATTTCGGTGGATTTTATCT
>JBBSHP010000279.1:0-6407 GCA_038232555.1 Bryobacterales bacterium | reverse complement strand
GGGTACGAGATGTTCGGAGTGAGGTGGAAAACGGCTTCCAGCTTCTTGCGCTTGGAGATATCCGACTTCAGGATGGCAGGCAGTAACTTTTTGGCGACCTGTGTTAGTCCCTTGGCCCAGCGTGACTGCTGCACCTGGAAGCCATAAGTTTCGACGGGTAATTCCGATGGGCATTCAATGGAGGGCACATAGACGAAGCGCCAGCCTTTCAGTTGAGCACGGTAGCTGAGGTCGGAATCTTCCGTTAAGGTGTCGTGTTGCCATCCACCCGCGTCCTGGATCATGGCGGCGCGCAGGATACCGGCCGTTCCATTGAAGTTGAAGAAGAGGCCCCCGCCGGAACGGGCGCCATGTTCCAGAACAAAGTGCCCATCCAGCAACATGGCCTGGACTTCCGTCAGCAGGTTGTAGTGACGGTTCAGATAGGTCCAGCGAGTTTGCACCACGCCCACTTTCGGGTCGGAGAAATAGTGCACGGTGCGCTTCAGGAAGTCGACGGGCGGGATGAAGTCGGCATCGAAGATCGCAATGAACTCCCCTGTGGCGGATTTCATGCCTTCCTGCAGAGCGCCTGCCTTGAAACCGGCGCGGTTGCTACGGTGGTGATATTCGATCGGATAGCCGCGGGCGTGGTAGTCGTGCACCAAGCTCTCGGTGAACGGGTGGGTGTCGTCGGTTGAATCATCCAGTACCTGGATTTGCAGCAACTCCCGGGGATAGTCGGTCTTACTGATCTCCTCCAGGAGGCGTTCGACGACGTAGCGCTCGTTATACAGAGGAAGCTGAATGGTGACACGCGGGAGCTGTTCAAAGAGAAGGGGCGGCGCGACGGGCAGGTTCTTCTTGTGCTTAAGGTAGCCTCGGACCATCTCGTAGCGATGCAGTCCGTAAACGGAAAGAACGGCGAGAACGGCGAAGTACGGAATCAAGAGGGCCCAATCGAAGAACTGGAGCTGGTGGATCCCAGAAAAGGCGTTGCCGGACAGGGCGGCGGCCAACTGGTCCGTGACAGAACTGCCTTTCGGCGAGGCGGCTAAGAGAATCAGGGGGATGGGCGGCACTGTTACCATGGGCTATCCTGCAGCGTGATGCGAGCAACCCTTCTTCCATTTTGTGCCCTCGCTGTGGTCATAGAAGTAATGTTTCTGGCCATGCGAGGACTAGGCGATCTTCGCCAACATGTCGAGGGTACCATTGCGCTCCTGCTCGGGATCTCCGCATTCTACCTGGTCGCCGTTTTCCTGGCTTTCCAATTTACCTGTCCCATGCCTAGGCGGATCCTGTACTTCATTGTAGCTTGCGGAGTACTCTTCCGGTTGACGGTGTGGCCCCTGGCCCCGGCCTTTTCCGATGACGTGTTTCGCTACCGGTGGGAAGGCAAGCTGCAGGCGGGGGGCGGGAACCCGTACCAGGTCCGGCCAAATGACGCCGCATGGGCTCACCTGCGAGACAGCACGTTTCCGGAAATCGTCGGAAAAGATTTCAAAGCGGGCTATGGGCCGCTGACCGAGCTGCTGGAGGCGGGCTGGTATCGAGTGGTGAAGGGGCTTGTTGCGGACGCGAGGAGGCAGGCCTTCTGGTTCAAACTTCCCGGGGCGCTTCTGGATCTGGCGGTTTGCGCGGCAGTGTTGCAGCTTCTAGCGGTGCGGGGGCTGCCTCTGGTGCGGGCGGTGGTGTATCTGTGGTCTCCGCTACCGGTTTTTGAATTCTGGGGCTCCGGCCACAATGACAGTGTGCTGTTGTTGCCGCTTGTGTTGGCGGTGCTTCTGGTATTGCGAGGGCGCTGGATGTTAGGGTACGGGTTTTTGGGAGTTGCGGCGGCCGCCAAGCTTTGGCCGGTTCTTCTGATGCCGGCGTTTATCCGGTATTCATTGCGGGGTGGACAAACTAAAGCATGTCCCACGGGCCAGTTGGCGGCCGGGCTGGGCTTGTCTGTGGCGATCCCGCTGGTTTGTTTTTGGCCTTATCGGAGCAATATTGTCGAGAATGTGCGATTCATGAGCGGTTTTGTGGGAGGGTGGCGCAATAACGACGTGCTGTTCGGGCTGTTGCTTCGCATCACGAGCGATCCGGACCGGGTAAAGTATCTCAGTTTCGCCATTCTGGCAAGCCTGGTTGTGATCGTTGCGAGCATGCGTTGGCCGCTGGAGCGCTCGATCCTTCTGACGATCGTGGCGCTGTTGCTGGTGGCCTCAAATTGCCATCCCTGGTACCTGGTCTGGTTTCTACCTTTTTTGGCGATCGAGCCATGGTCGCCGCTGTTGCTGTGGACGGCGCTGATGCCCGTAACTTATGGGGTGTTGATCGATTGGTTTGCGCTGGGGGTTTGGAACGGATCGACTTCTCTCAGGTGGTATGTCTACCTGCCGGTCCTGGTGTATTGGGTCGCTGCTCTACGCTTTATTGGGGAGAAAGTGTCGAGGCGGCAAGTACAATTAAAGAGTGCATGATTTGAGCCAGGCCGGTCGACAATTTGGAAGCTAACATCCGGAGGCTGGGTCTGCTCAGCATGTTAGTTGGGGCCGTCGGGGGCTTGGGCGGGTTGCTGTTCTTCACGGTTTTGGAAGGCGCTTCGATGTTGAACGACTACGTGCCGTTTCGCGGGGTGGTGGTGTATATCTGGATGCTGTTGATGACTGTGCTGGCGATCCCTTACCTGATCGCGGGCGCAGGACTGATGGGGTTAAAGCCCTGGGCTCGCCCATTCGGTATGATTCTATCAACTTTCGGGCTTCTCAATTTGCCGCTGGGCACGGCGCTGGGCATCTACGGCTTGTGGGTTTTGATGTCCGAAGAAGCGGACGCGGTCTTCTCACCAAGATTCGACAGGTGAGCGGTAACAGCCGTCTGGCAGGACTCGTCTGGCCATGAGTCCTGCCGGTCGGGTTGTTGTGGGAGCGGGACGTTCAGCAGCTACTGCCCGGACTGTTTGCTTTTGGCCTTTTTCTGAAGCTCCGGCGGAAGCTGTTTGAGTAACTCTGGCGGTATGGCGAAGTCGATGTTTATGGTGAAAGCCTGTCCGGTGGGTTCCACCCGGACGTCCGCTGTAATGGATGGTTTGACTGGCTTAAAACAGTCGTGACAGAGGGCCTTGGCATCCTCGACGCTATAAGAGAAGAGAATGGTCCCTTTTTCACCGGCTGGTATGTCCTTCTTGTCGAGCTTGATGGCCAGGCCGCTGGTGCCGGGAGAGTTGACCGTGACATGAATCGGACCCAGCATGTTGTTGGTAATGTGAACTTCGTCCTGGCTGGTCTCATAACCTTTTAAATCAATCTGTTTTTTGTCGATTGAGACTTGACTCAGGATCTCCCGGGCCGCTGCTACTGGATCGGCTGGCATAGCCACGCGCTTGGGATCCTGGCTTCCGTCCGCGCCCTCGCCTGCCGCGGGCAGACGCGAGATTCCGAAGGGAGTCTCAATCACGTCGCGCTTCACCCGGTACCAAAACCATTGACCATTGACGAGCTTCCAGTCGGAACTGAGCGGCATGGTGGCAGGCATGCGCTGGGTGCGCCAGCGGAACTCCCCTTTACAGGCCGTGGTAACGCTGGCTTTGGTGAAATTCTCGGCGTAATTAATTCTGCTGATCTCACAACTCTTGTAGGTATTTTTGGCGGCGGCGAGGAAATCGTCCTGAGCGTCCTCAGCGATCAGCGGAATGGCTTCGCGGAATTTGCCGGTAATGTGAGCGTCGTAAAAGGTCGTGATGCGGGCACGCAGAGCCTGGTCGACTTCCGGGGGGGCTTTGGTGAAGAGATCGGTGTCCTGGGCGTGGGCGATGAAAAGTGCACAGGTAAGGAAGAACGAGGCTGTAGCTCTCATGGTTTCATTTTAGTGGATAGACTTCAGAGTCCACGCCTCCGCCGTGACCTGACCAGGGCGACCGCCGGCAACGTGCAGTTCAAGGGAGCGTGACCCCCCCGGCGGGAAAATAACATTCGTGATTGCGACGCGACCGTCCTGGGCAAAAACTTCCACTGACGACCGATCCACCAGAATCCGCATCATAAGCAGCCCGGGGGGTGACGGCAAGGGCGCCGCTGTGCGCGCGACGAAATCTTTGCTGAAGCTGGTCTGTCCCGAGTGGGTTCTGTCCACAAAGAGTTCCTGGCGCTGCTTATCATACGCGATCACGGTGTAATTTCCAGCCCCGGCCTGAATATTCCATCCAATCTGTTCCGCTTGCCCCAGCTCCATCGCGCTCTGAATTTCAAAAGTTTCCGAGGGAAGGGTCAAGCGAGCCCCGTGCCAGCTCAGATGCTTTTCGCGCAACTGCTGGAGCGCTTCCATGGGTTGCTGGACCAGCCGGATTCCTTCCGCGAAGCTCTTGAGTGTTACGCGGCGCGGCACGGTCATCTGCCCCCGCCAAGGCTGAGTGGGGACCTTCCCGGCGTACTGCCAGTTGTTCATCCAGCCCAGCATAGTTGGCTTCTGGTCGGGCGGGAGTCCGTTGAAGGTAAGCGCGCAGTAGCAATCCTTGCCGTAATCGCTCCACAGTGTCGGGGCGCCCGGGTTGTCGTTCACGAAGCGCGTGCCATCGAAGCGCCCTATAAAATACTGCTCGCCGGAGCCGCCCTGTAACCCGCCGGGGTTCAGACCCACCTTCAACACCCACCGTTTTTCGTTCTTGCTTCCTCCCACTGGCACTTCGAAAAGATCGGGGCACTCCCACTGGCCGGAGGTGGCGCCGGCGGGTCCGAAGTCGCTCAGCGCCTTCCAATGTTTCAGATCGGCGGAGCCGTAGAAACGAACTTTGTGGTCATTAGGCAGTGACACCGCCATCACCCAGTGCCTGGCCTGATCGGACCAGAACACGCCGGGATCGCGGAAGTCCGCCAGATTCAAATTCAGGACGGGGTTGCCGCTGAACTTGGTCCAGGTCCGGCCGCGATCGTTGCTGTAGGCCAGATTTTGAGTTTGCAGCGGGGGCTTGCCGGGCGTGTGTCCCGTATAGATGGCGACCAGACAGGGCTTGCCATTCAAACAAAAGCCGCTAGTGTTCTGTTGATCGATCACGGTGCTGCCGGTGAAGATCATGACGCTATCCGCCTCGGGAAGGGCGACGGGCAATTCCTGCCAGTGCACCAGATCGCGGCTAACGGCATGGCCCCAACTCATGTGGCCCCAGACGTCACCGAAAGGATTGTACTGGAAGAAGAGATGATACTCGCCTTCGAAATAGACCAGACCGTTGGGATCGTTGGTCCAATTCTGTCGTGGTGAGAAGTGGAATTGGGGACGGAACGGCTGGCTGTAGTCCTGAGCAGGCAGGGCAGAGATCGCTAACAGCCAGGACAAGCATCGCCGCATGATCACGTGATCGCCAGTTTCTTTTGCATCCCTTCCAAGGTGACGCCCTTGGTTTCGGGATACACCATGAGAACCACAATCAGTTGCAGAACCATCATGGCGGCGAAAAGTACAAACGGGGCAGGCTTGGAGTACTTGGCCAGGACCGGAAATGTCCATGCGATCGCGGCATTCATGATCCAGTGGCTGAAGCTGCCCAGGCTCTGCCCTTTGGCGCGCACGCGGTTGGGGAACACTTCACTGATATAGACCCAGATCACGGCCCCCTGCGAGAACGCAAAAAACGCGATGTAGCCGACCAGCAACCACACCAGCAGGTTCTCATGCGCTCCGGAGAAGAAAATGAGGGCGACGCCGGCGAGGCCAGCAGCGGTGCCCACGGAGCCGATGATGAGCAGCTTTTTGCGGCCTACGCGGTCGATGATCGACATGGCCAGCATCGTGAACAATAGATTGGTAGCGCCAATTGCCACCGATTGCAGGTCGCCTGAGACCTTGCTGAAGCCGGCGCGCGCGAAGATATCGTTGAGGTAATACAGGATCGCATTGATCCCTGAGAGCTGATTGAATAAGCCGATCGAGACAGCCAGGAAGATCGGCAGCCGGTACTTCCGTTGAAACAGCGCCTCCTGCCCGTGGCCATGTTCCAGGTCGATGGACGCGATCATCTCCCGCAGTTCAGGCTCGATATTCTCCTCACCGATTTGTTGCAACACCGTGCGCGCCTCGGCGACGCGGCCTTTTTGCACAAGCCATCTGGGGCTGCGCGGAATCGCGAATAGCATCAGGAAGAAGAAGACCGCGGGCACCACCGAAATGCCTAACTTCCAGCGCCACTCGGCCGGTCCGAAGCCCATCGTCCCGATCACGTAATTGGATAAGTAAGCAAGCAGGATACCGGCGACCACGTTGAACTGGAAGAACCCCACCAGCCGTCCACGCCATTTGGCCGGTGCAATCTCCGCGATATACATCGGTCCCAGCACCGACGATCCGCCTATGCCTAAACCACCGATGAAGCGGAAGGCCACCAGAGAGTACCAATCCCACGCGAGAGCGCACCCCAGCGCTGAAATGAAGTACAACACAGCCAT
>JBBSHP010000278.1:0-6431 GCA_038232555.1 Bryobacterales bacterium | reverse complement strand
TCTGAACATCGGCCACCTTCGGATGGGTGTACAGGAATTCCTCAACCTCCCGGGGATAGATGTTCTCTCCTCCCCGAATGATCAAATCTTTGGCTCGTCCGGTTACGCGGAAATATTGGTCCGGCCGCATCACAGCCAGGTCACCCGTGTGCAGCCAACCATCGCTGTCGATGGTGCGGGCGGTCGCCTCAGGCTCCTCGTCGTAACCCTTCATGACCAGGTAACCGCGCGCGCACAACTCGCCCTGTTCTCCCGCCTCCCCCGTTTCACCGGATACTTGGGAAACGATTTTCACTTCCGTGTTGGAGCACGCGGCGCCTACGGTCGACACACGCCGCTCCAGACTATCGTCGACACTCGACATCGTGATGACGGGCGAAGCTTCCGTTTGCCCATAAAGGATCGTCATCTCCGGGCAATGCATTTCATTCACTACTCTCTTCATCACCTCGATGGGACACGGAGCGCCCGCCATAGCGCCGGTTCGCAATGAGCTGAAATCGAATGTTCTGAACTCGGGATGCTCCAGCTCGCCGATAAACATGGTCGGGACCCCGTAAATCGTAGTCACTCGATAATCCTGGATAGCCTGCATGGTCGCAAGCGGATCGAAGGTGGGCGCGGGCAGCACGAGTGCCGCTCCCGTTACTACCGCGACGAGTGTCCCGCCCACACAACCAAAGCAGTGATACAGAGGCACTGGAGCGCAGATCTTGTCTCGATTCGTGATCTTCATCCCACTGGCAATCACCTGGGCATTGTTCAGCAGGTTGCGGTGAGTCAACAGCACACCCTTGGGTGATCCGGTGGTTCCGGAGGTGTATTGAATGTTAGTGACGTCATCGGATTGGGCGCCGATGACGGGCACAGCACGGCCATTCTCAAACATCTCAGACCAGGATGGTGAACCGATCAGCACGGCGTGTTCGAGCGGTAGTGTCTGACCTTCAACTGCCTCCCCAAGCAGCGCACTGTAGTCGGAGCGGTGATCCTTTTCCCAGAGAAAGAGAGCTCGCATGCGAGACTTTCGCAGGACGAAACGAAGCTCGTAAGCTCGATAAGCAGGGTTGATATTGACCAGGACCGCGCCGATACGGGCACAGGCAAGATGTAGCATCACCCATTCCACACAGTTGGTGGACCACACGCCCACGCGGTCCTCGGCGGATAGACCCAGGCCCGTGAGGCCGCGCGCAGTACGCTCTACCGCGGCATCCAACTCGGAAAAGGAGAGCCACGCTTTTTGATGGCGGACAAACAGCGCGTCCCCATCCGGGTTGCGTGCGACCGTGCTTCGGAACACCTGGTCGATGGTTTTTTCGAGCAAGGGGAAATCGGGACCTTTCGAATAGCTGAGCATAGTCTCTATCGGAAAAGTGTATAACAGGTAATCATGAGACTTCGTTTGACGATAGCCGCTTCGGTTCTTGCTCTGAATGTTTTTGGAGCGCCCAAGTTCACGGTGGAACAGGCATTGAGTTTCGGTTTCTCTCTGGACCTGACGGCTGCGCCCAAGGACGGCAAAGTTGCGTGGGTGATCGATGAACGCGGTGCGCGCAATGTTTGGATTGCTGAAGCGCCTGATTATCGCGGTAGAAGATTAACTCATTATCAAGGGGACGACGGGCAGGAGATTGAACAGATCGCGTGGCTCCCGGATGCCAAGTCGCTGGTCTATGTGCGGGCTGGCGACTTCGAAACACACCGCGATAATCCCAATCCGGCCAGTTCTCCGGATGCTATAGAGCAGGCGATCTGGTGGGCGCCGCTTTCGGGAGACGCGCCGAAGAAATTGTCCGAAGGAAACTCACCGGCAGTGTCTCCCAAAGGAGACCGCATTGTTTTTCTCAAAGCCAACCAGCTTTGGACAGTGGGGCTCAGCGATGCCGCCAAACCCGTTCAGTTGATCCACGCCAAAGGACAGTTGAGCTCGCCACGCTGGTCGCCCGATGGAACCCGCGTGTTGTTCGTAAATTCCCGAGGCGATCACAACATCATTGGCTTATACGATTTTGGCACCAAGGCGCTTCGTTATCTGGACGCCAGCGCGGACCGGGATTCCGATCCGGTCTGGTCGCCTGATGGCAAGCAGATCGCCTTCATCCGTAGTGCATCCATCAGCCGTGCGTTCACGTTCGGCCCGGTTCGAACCGCTCAGACCCCCTGGTCGATACGGCTGGCCGATTCGGAAACAGGCAAGGGTCGGCAATTATGGCAAGCCGAGCCAGGCCCAGGAAGCGCGTTCCACCCAATCGTAGCCGAGCACCAACTGTTCTGGGCCGCGGGCGACCGCATCGTTTTTCCCTGGGAGAAGACCGGGTGGCTTCACTTGTATTCGATTTCGACGCGCGGGGACTCACCCTCGCCCTTGAACCCGGACGGCGAATTTGAAGTGGAGCACGTGGCGCTAACCCACGATGGCCGGGACGTGCTGTTTTCGACGAATCAGGATGACATCGATCGCAGGCACATCCGGCGCGTGTCCGTTCTGGGCGAAAAAGCTACTGTTCTGACCAGCGGCGAGGGCCTGGAATGGGAGCCTGTCGAGCTGAGTGACGGTCACGGCATCGCCGTACTCCGTTCCGATTGGCGGACTCCTGCGCATGCCGCGATGCAGGCCAACGGCGGGAAACTTCACGATCTTGGGCCCCCAGAATTGACCGCCGGTTTTCCCGCGGAGGCGATGATCAAACCGCAGCCCGTGATGCTGTCTGCGGCGGATGGCATGCAGATCCACGGTCAGCTGTTTCTTCCTCCTGGAATAAAATCCGGCGAGCGGCGGCCGGCCCTGATTTTCTTTCACGGCGGCTCGCGGCGGCAGATGCTGCTCGGCTTTCATTCCATGAACTACTATCACAATGCTTATGCGATGAATCAGTATTTCGCGAGTCTGGGCTACGTCGTGTTGTCGGTGAATTACCGCAGCGGCACCGGCTACGGATTGAATTTTCGGGAGGCGTTGAACTACGGAGCCGCGGGCGCGAGCGAGTTTAACGATGTACTGGGAGCGGGACTCTACCTGCGCAATCGCGCCGATGTCGATCCCAAGCGCATTGGGCTGTGGGGCGGTTCGTATGGCGGCTATCTGACTGCGTTGGGCTTGTCGCGGGCGTCCGACCTATTCGCAGTAGGGGTAGACTTTCACGGGGTTCATGACTGGAGTGAAAGATTCCGGACGGGACGTTTCGAAGCGCCGACTGATAATCCGAATGTAGCCCGTGTGGCGTATGAGTCTTCCCCAATCTCCAGCGTGAGCACTTGGAAATCTCCGGTGCTGCTGATCCATGGCGATGACGACCGCAATGTGGACTTTCACCAAACCGTGGTGTTGATTGAAGCATTACGAAAGCACGGCGTGCCATTCGAGCAGCTCATTTTCCCCGACGAGATTCACGGATTCCTGACTCACAAACGCTGGGTGGAAGCTTATCAAGCCAGTGCGGAGTTCCTGGGCAAGTATTTGAAGCCGTGAGAACGGCAGTTACTTGGTATCCTCGCCCGGAAGGGCCTTCAACTGTTTGGTTTCGTGAGCTTTCTCTTTGACACTGACGGATTCGCCTTTGGATTCGAAGCGCTTGAGGAAGTCGGGATCCTGGTAGACCCCATTTTCTATTTGCTCCCACGCAAACAGCTTGTATTCGCCGGGCGTGATGCCTTTCAACGAGAACTTCCCGTTTGAATCGGTCATGCTCATCTTATAAAAGCGCGGGTTGCTCCGTTTATCAGCGTCAGGAATCAAAACCACAGTGGTCCCGGCGGCCGGTGCCGACTTGTCGTTCTGCACTGTACCGTCCACCTGGCCTCCATCCGCACTCAGTATCACCGTGATCTCGCCGGCAGGAACGCCGCGCGTAAAATCTATTCCGGCGTCGGTCACATCGGTGTCGCCGAGGCGAACGGATTTGACATAAAAGTTATCCCTGAATCCAAACACATTGAGTGTATAGGCATCGGGCACTACATTTCGGATTCTGAAGGTCCCGTCTTTGTCGGCCCGCGCGCTGCTACCTCCTCCGAAGGGACCGGGCACCTTACTTTGCAGGGAGACATTGAAAGTGGCCCCGCCAGTGTCGGAGTTATTCTCGACAACGACGCGTCCACTCAGATCACCAGGTGGGTTCATGACAATTTGCAGGCCGTCGATGTTGCTTGTGCCCACCTCGACAGGCACTCTGGCAACGGCTTGTTTGTTGTCTTCAAAAGTCTGAGCGATCAGAAAGTAGGAGCCCGGCACCACGGAATGAATCTCAAAGTTGCCCTGATCGTCCAGAACGCGCCCAAAGGCACGGGTCATCGCCATTCCGGACGCATCGCGACTCATAACCGACACATTTGCGCGGACCGGTTTGTTTGTGGCGGAACTAGTAACCACTCCCCGCAACCGAACCGTTCGGGTCTTCGGCAAAGTCAGATCCATTCCGCGAAGCTGGGCGCCAGGTGTTATTTCGAATGGGGCAGCGGCTTCAACATTCGGAGCATTCGGATAGTACACGGGCGCGTATCCCTCTTCATAAGTTTTCTTGGCATCGAGAATGGGGGCTACCTGCGGAGTAGACTGATAAAAAGCGCTCAAATAATACCGGCCTGGCGGCAAACCAAATATTCTGTATTCGCCGAGGTCGTTCGTATTTCCCATTCCACCCATACCCAACTGCTTTTTGCCATTGTTGTAGATATACCGCTGGCACTGCAGAATGACGCGAGCCACCGGATCACCGTCTTCGTCGACCACTTTGCCGGTCACCACACCTTGCGGGATCAGTTTAAAGGCGGCGTCCTTTATGCTTTGACCTGCCGTGAGGGTGAGCATCGTGCCAGGGCGGGACGGACCTTTCGCGCCATACTGTTGTGGGACGAAGCCGGTTCGATCCGCGGATAGGAAATACCGTCCTGGATCGATATTGTCAAACCTGTAATGCCCGCTTGCATCTGTTGCAGCAGCAGAGCTGGTGTTTCCGCCATTCACTGAGCGGAGCATGACACTGACCTTTTTGACCGCCTCGCCCGTGACCGCGTTTAGCACCGCTCCTTCGATGGTGCATTTGTCCTCGGGTTTCACGGGTGCAGCAGGAGCAGAAGAGTTCGGAGCACCCGAGGGAGATGGGGCGTGGGCCGGCAGCAGGAGGCAATACGAAAAAAATACGGCAATATAGCGCATGTTAAGGCTCATGATGAAGTTGCGGCGGCACCTCGCCTGAGTATTCCCAATAGAGATGTTTCAGCCGCTGGGCCTCAGCGCGGTTGCCCTGCGATGAAAGAACTAAGGACCGGATCTCCAGGAACCGGGGGAATATGAGAGATGGAAAGAGATCTTCGGTTCCGTTTAATGGAATCGGGTAAAGTGTGGTCAGCGGAGCCGCATCGCGAGTGCGTCCTGTCTTGGAATAGGACCAGGCCAGCAGGGTCCTGATCTGGGCGTCCGCATCAGGCGTAGTCTCCCGATAAATCTTTTCGAGCAGCGGGATTGCCTCACTAAAGCGACCGGACAACAAGAAGGCGTATGCGTCCACTAAACTGTTTCCGGACGGCGGCGGCGTCGGCGTTGTCAGGAAAAGGCTCAAGGATGCCAGCGTTCGCGCACCGGGCGTCAGAGCCTGAGTGGCCGCGGTCTGCGCCAAGTGAGCGGCTTCAGCGCGATTGCCGAGTTGCAGATTCCATATCGAAAGTTGACTCCCGAGTAAAGCCGCGACATCGCCCGTGGCGGAGGGAAGCAGGGTTTGTAGTCTGGTGAACGCCTCCTTGCGCCTCCCGGTCAGCCATTCCCATTGCCCGTGCTGGTAGTTATTCAGGACTTGGTTTCCGGCTTTCCGAAGATCGAGAAATTGGTTGAACAGAGAATCGGCGCCCTTGCGATCGCCGGCCATCAGTCTGGCCTGCGCTGCTTTGACCAGCTCGAACCCACCCCGGAGCGCTGGGTTGCGCTGGTGTGCTTGCAGGAAGTAATGTTCCGCCGCACTGAAATCGCCAAGGTAAAAGCTGACCTCACCCAAAGAATCGAGGGGATTCACGTCGCCCTCCGGAGCGAGCTTCTGATACATCGTCAGGCTTTGCCGGGCACCGCTTAAATCCCCGGCGTAGGCCTGCGCGTATCCCAGGGAATTGAACGTTGTCATGTCGGTGGCGTCTACCTGAACAGCGCGTTGTAAATCCCGGACTGCTGCGCCGTAATTCCGCTCAAGAAGATGCACCTGGGCCAGATTGCGAAACGCCTCGGGGTCGGCTGGAGTAAGCCGCGAGAGATTGGTCAATGCAGTCTCGCGTTGCTGCAGGTCGCCGCCTACTAGAGCGGAGACGAACAGGAGCTTGGCACGATCCACCGGATCCCCACTATGGAGTGCCCCTGATGCGGCTGTGGCGCCAGCGTTAGTGCGGTCGCCGCGCGCTAGGAACGTTTGGCTCAGGTCCACAAAAGACGCGCTGAACCCCGGGTC
>JBBSHP010000277.1:0-6442 GCA_038232555.1 Bryobacterales bacterium | reverse complement strand
CTCGACGGATCCACCATCCATGCCGCTTGGGGGGACACGGTCACTGTCTAGAACGCAAGTCCGACTTCCACTTGATATGTCCGTGGCTGCACGAAATGGGTCCCGCTGAAAGTTGACAGGAAGTTATACAGCGCAACCTTGTTCGTCAGATTCTCAACCGTAAACCGGAGCAACACTCGCATCCCTTCTGCGTGGCGCAGCAAGTTGTCCGTCCCCGCGCCGAGGTCGAAAAGGTTCCGTGATGCGATGCGGGCCGGATTGGTGTCATCGTTTTCAGTTCCTGCAGGAGGAATACGGATCTGGGTGGCGCCAGCCCCGGCAGGACAGGTCGTGATCGGGTGCGTGATGCTTACCACGACGCTGCCGCAGAAAAAGCCGATAGCAGCTTGCTCAGCACCTGTCAAATCCAGCGCTCTTGCAATGTCGGGAACATGAGAGACAACCAGACCGCTATCGTACCGCCATGTGAAACTACCCCATGGACCGTTCTTTCCGCGTTGGTAACGCAGGTTAGTTGTCTGCTGAAATGCCTGATCGTGATCGATTCGGAACACGTTATTGTTGAGCGCCGAATTGAAGATAACCCCACCTACCTCCGGTCCGAAATATCTGGCCCGCGTGTGCCCCATACTCGTGAAGACCTGGAAGCCCTTCACATTGGAGGTACTCACCCGCACTCCAATCCCATCTATTTTTGATTGCCGCCAAGTAATCGGAAATGTGATCGGCGTGCTGAACAGCGTGTCGAAGTCAAAAGCATTTTGTGTATATTTCCAGAAGTAATCCAGATCCACCTGAAGAAACCGGCCGATACCTTGCTGGAACCCAGTGTTGTACTGATTCCGGCGTCCCGGCCGAATTGGCGCAGCTTCCAATGCGCCGAACACATTCGTGGCTAGTCCGCCTGCCCCCGTGAAGCTCGAAAGAATTAAATTCTCGTTATACGGTGTTTCAAAGGTCCGCGAATAGGCCGCCCGCAGCACCGTTTTTGTGGACTTTATTAAATACGAGACTCCCAGACGTGGCTCCGCCGCACTCTCCGTAGTCAAGCCATAGTACAAGTCTCCGCGCAGACCGAGATTGAAAGTTAAATTCCCATGCGTAATCTGATCTTGCAGGTAGAAGGCGTACTGGTTGATGTTTTTCTTGCCGTTGAATCGGAACAGGCGGCCTCCTCGCGTAAGATCGAACGGAAGCAGGCCTGGGTTGAACTGCGGATTAGCTCCGAATCCCGCGCCCGCCGCCGCGCATCTTGCGGGATTACTCACGCCCAACAAAGCGACGGGGTGGGCGTCCTGATCCACGCACAGAGTATTGAACAGCGGATCGGTTACGCCCAGGTTGAAGCTCTCCTGCAAGCGCGTCTGCATGATCTGCGATCCCAGCTTGATGTTGTGCCGGCCACGCACATAGGCAAGATCGGCTTTGAATCCATAGTTCGTGAGGAAACGCTCCTCGGAGATCGTGGCGGGCCGATCGTTGCTAATATCTCTGCTTGGATAGTAGTCCAATTTATCTCGTCTGATAAAAGGGTTGAAAGTAAACAGCAGGTGGGTGTTGAAAGTATGTTGATAACCGGGAGCGATATTGAAGGTGACTACGCGCTGCCGTTGATCTTGGCCAAGTTGATCGTACGTATTGGGCACCTGGAACCAGTTCCGCGCTACAAGCAGATTCAGATGCAACACGTCCACTGGCCCTAGCTGGAAATCCAACCGGTCGAAAATGCTTTGATTCTGACCAATATCGTGCAGCGGAGCAAATTCAGGTGAATCGAGAAAGCGTCCCGACCGCACGCCATCCACCACCAGGAAGTTGCCAAATTTGGGGGAGCCAAAGCCCAGCGTCGCCTCTTCGCCCCAGTTGCCGAAGGAACCCCATTGCCCCATCAAACTTCCAAACATTTTCGTCGCTCCCAAGCCCGAACGGGTGGTCGCGTCAACCACCAGGCTGGTCTTATCTCCAAATTCCGCGTTCGGGGCACCCGTCACAAGCTCTAGCGAGTTTATGGCATTCAACGGTATTTGGGTTGAAAACAGCTTACTCTGCTGATCGCTGATCGGCTGGCCGTCGATATTGTAAGACACCTGAGCGTGATCTCCGAGCGGGTGAAAAAAACCGTTCGAGTCGGCAGCCACACTGGGGGACGAGTAAAGAATAGCCTGATTTAAGCCATTTCCTGGTGAAGACGTGGGCAGCTTGTCCATAAGATCGCGGTTTACGTCGGTGTGTGATGATGGATCGGTCTCCACTAGGGTCTCGCCCGTGGCTTCGACATTCATGGTGGTGGTTTCGCCCGCTAATGCAAGCGGAATCGTTAAACTGATGGGCACGGATGTTCGGACAGTAATGTCCTGTTCGGAAGGTGCGAAGCCGGGTGCGGAGACTTGGAGGTGGTAGGGATTGGGGGGAACGTTCAGTAACCGGAAAGTTCCGGAACCATCAGCGCGTGTCGCCTGTTTATAACCCGTGATGGGGTTGCGTATCTCGATAGTGGCTTGACTGATGACGGCACCAGACGGGTCCGTCACTGTACCCCCGATGGTCCCAGCGCCTCCAAGAGATTGCGCCATCAAACCTGACGAAAAAGTGAGAAGACAACAGCTTCCGATGAGAATGCCAACATTGTTGAATTGCACGGTGTTGAATTGCACGGTCCTTTTCTCCTTATGAAAATACCAGTCATCAAGCGACGCCGTAAGTGGCACCGCTGAAAGCCCAACTAGAGTTAATAAGACAGAGGACTAGTAGGAGGACCGCGGGGAACGCTAAAGATTATGAGCGGATTGGGAGGGTCAGAGCATTCTTGCAGCGCGCTGCACCAGCCTGCAATCTGCGGTGCATCTACAGCGACAGCGACCGCCGGTTGCAGCACGGCCATCTGGCCGGCGTGGCAAACGACGCAACAGTGTGTGGGAATAGATCCTTTGGCGTGACGATGATCGTCGGAGGCTCCTTCCAGTTGGTGGGCAAAGGTCCCGCAGAGGACCAGCAGAATAAACGCTGCCCTCGAAATGCAAGACCACGACGTCATTACTTTAACTATACCGCCGGCAGGTGATCCGGCCTGAACTTCCGCGCTCGTAGCTCACCACCGAGAGCACGGACGCAGGTATAGCCGCTCGGTTGCAAAATCGCCAACCGGTGTTTACGCATCGTCAAACGGTGGTGCCGGGATGCGCCCGTTTTGCGAGCAAAACAAAAATTGTGCGGCGAAATGACGTTCCAGAATATTCCACAATGGACGCCAATACTGCCCCGTCGATTCCATCGCAATCTCAACCAACCGCGCAGTTGTCTAAGATTGCGTGAATAGGCGGGAACTTCCTGGTGTGCCGTCCCACCTCTGGCTTACCCACTGGAGTCAAGACACTCACCGTCACATTCTTCTTGTGACGTCGATGCCGCAACAGCGGCGATGCTTTGGTTCCATGACTCTCCTTTAGATCCCGAGCGAAAGGACGCCTGGAGTTATGGGCTTTAGACATTCCTACGCGTGTTCATCCGCCGAAGCAGCGACAACAGTTCCTGGTTCCGGTGAGGCGCGTCCTGACCAGGTTGACAAACGGCCTTCCAAGAGCACCAACTCAATACCGGCCTCATGTTTCGCAGGAGGATCTACTTGTATCATCTCGAACCTGTCAAATGACCCCATTTTCATGCGTCCTGGTGGGCGCCGAGCAGCGTGCCGTGGGGGATGACATCTATTTTCAACCCGGATCTCACTCATGCTGAATAACATACGCATTCACACTGAATCGGCCTTTCCATCCCGCTGTTATTTAAGTAATAGATGAGAACACTGCCACTGCACCAAGCTCGCGAGCGCATCGTAACGTTCCCAACTGCGGACGGCATTCGGTGTAAAATGCCGTCCGCAGTGCCACTCCAACCCCCGCAAGTGATTGTTTCTAAGACGGCACGCAACCCGAAACACCCCCTACGCGATTTTGCAAAATGCCGTCCGCACGCATGTTCCACTCGCGAAACACCGACCTGCACCCCCTATTCGGAGTGGTGACCCACAAGCCTCGCTGGGCGTTTCAGAACCAGCGCCCCCATACTAAGATGGGCGCCTTCAAGTAGTGATCTACAATCGAGGAAGGGAACCATGAACATCGATCAGCGCTTAGAAGCACTCACTGCGCGCCATGAAGCGTTGTCCCAAACAGTGGAGATTATTGCCGCCATGCATAGGGACAACGAGAGATTAATGGCCGAAATGATGCTGGCGATAGCTCGGCTAGCTAATACTGGGCAAGCCCACAACGCGCAATTGGACGAGCACGAAACTCGGATTCACCGCCTTGAGGGCAATCAGTAGCCCAGGTCAGAGAAACTGAGTAACCAATTTTTTAAACTTTCTCGGGCCGCCCAGTCAACAACTTACAGGGAGTTGTCGAGCGCATCTGGAAGCACGTGCTGTAAGCTCAACTCAGTAATGCGCTGCCATGTGTGTTTAATGAGCAGTTTCAGCAAAGGAGTATTCCAGCATAGTACCATTAACAGAATTTATATGAACAACTCCTTGCATTTGCCAAACTTCTGACGTACTCTAGAATCCTGATGATGAATCTGGCGAGGAAAGTTCGAAGCGCCCAGACCTTACCGGGTCGCACCGCTTCACTTCCTCTCCCGATTGATCCCGTCTCGAACGTTATTATTAGCGTCATTCAGGTCGCCCTACCGGGCCCCGCCTGAGTGGACTTCGGAAGTAATTCTGAAAGGCCACCGGCGGGAACCAAACCGCCCAGGTGGCCTTTTTGATTTTCAACGGCCTTTTTGATTTTTAGAGGACCTTATAAAATGTCAGCTACAGATATTTCGCGCCTCCTCAGTGGGGCTCGCATCCTGCTTGAGTGTCTCGCGCGCGAAGACGTCGACGTCATCTTCGGCTACCCGGGCGGAGTCACTTTACCGCTCTACGATGCGATGTATGATCATCCCATCCGGCACGTGCTGGTGCGGCATGAACAGAATGCGTGTTTCGCGGCGGAAGGCTATGCGCGGTCCACCGGTCGCGTCGGGGTCTGCTGCGCAACTTCCGGGCCCGGCGCCACCAACCTGGTCACCGGCCTGGTCGACGCCCTGATGGATTCCATTCCGGTGGTTGCCATTACGGGTCAGGTCTCCACCAAATTGATCGGCAGCGACGCTTTTCAGGAAGCCGATACCTTCGGGATCACGCGCTCCTGCACCAAGCACAATTTCCTGGTGAAGAACATCGCCGACCTGCCGCAGGTGGTTCACGAAGCGTTTTACATCGCCGCCAGCGGACGTCCCGGTCCGGTCCTGGTCGATATTCCTAAAGATGTGTTTCAGGCTCAGGCGCATTACTCGCCCGTGTCCTCCATCCATTTACCCGGGTACAAGGTTTTCACCGAAGGGCATACCGGCCAGATCCGGCGCGCGGCTCAAATGATGTGGGAGGCCGAGCGCCCTTACATTTACGCCGGCGGCGGCATCATCGCAGCCAACGCGTCCGAAGAACTCCGCGAGCTGGTCGAGGCTCTCGACTGCCCAGCCGTCACCACACTCATGGGACTGGGTGCCCTGCCCGCCGAGCATCCCAATTTCATTAGCATGCCCGGGATGCACGGCAGTTACGCGGCCAACATGGGGATGAGCAACGCCGACCTGCTGATCGCTTTAGGCGTTCGCTTCGACGATCGCGTCACCGGTCGTGTAGCGGCATTTGCGCCTCACGCCAAAGTGATCCACGTCGACATTGATCCCGCTGAAATCGGCAAAATCCGCGTACCGGATCTGCCCATCGTTGGCGACGTAAAACGTGTCCTGGGAAAACTGACCAAAGCTGTTCAGGAACTCGCTCCCGAGCATCGCGAGACCAATCGCTCCGCCCGTGAGGGTTGGTGGCGTCAGATCCGCGCCTGGAAAGATCGGCATCCGTTCTCCCCGGAGGTCTCCACCTCTGAAATCAAGCCGCAGCACCTCATGCGCGAGATCGACCGGCTTTCCGGCGGCCAGGCCATCGTTTCGTCCGACGTCGGTCAACATCAAATGTGGGCCGCTCAGTACATCCGCTTCAATGAGCCCAGGCTCTGGCTGAATTCCGGGGGACTTGGATCCATGGGATTCGGTTTGCCCGCTGCCATTGGAGCCCAGTTCGCCAGGCCCGACAAACTGGTTTTCGCCATTGTTGGCGATGGCGGCTTTCAGATGTCGATACCGGAGCTCGCCACCATCGCGAATCACGGCCTGCCCGTGAAAATCATCGTCATGAATAACGGGTATCTCGGCATGGTGCGCCAGTGGCAGGAGCTATTCTTTAACAACCGCCTCTCCCAAGTCGAGCTCAACTCGTTCCCCGACCCCGAAAAATTGGCCGGGGCGTACGGATTCAAAGGCAGCACTGTCGAAAGCCCCGATCAACTGACCTCTGCTTTGAAAGCGGCCGTGGATGAACCCGGTCCTTATCTGT
>JBBSHP010000276.1:0-6443 GCA_038232555.1 Bryobacterales bacterium | reverse complement strand
TTCTCGAATCGCTGGCCCGCTCCTGGGCTTCGGACCGGGCCAAGATCGAGAACTCCAGCAAACAGTCTGTGGCCCAGCTTGCCGCCCTTTCTCATATCGAGCCATCGCGTGCTTCCGCCTTGGACAAAAGTGTGTTGGATCCGGCCTTCTATTACCTCCGCCGGACCTATGATTCCAGTAACGGAGGATTCGGCAGCGCCCCGAAATTCCCGCGCCCTGCTGTGTTCAACTTCCTGCTGCGCTATTACGCGCGCTACCGCAATGAGGAAGCGTTAGAGATGACCGTGCACACGTTGCATGCGATGGCGAAGGGCGGCATGAACGATCAGCTTGGCGGTGGATTCCACCGGTACTCCGTGGATGAGCGCTGGTTTGTCCCGCACTTCGAAAAAATGCTGTACGACCAGGCGCAGCTCGCGATCGCTTATCTCGAGAGCTACCAGATCACTCGCGATGCATCCCTCGCAGAGGTGGCCAGAAGCATCTTGGATTATGTCCTTCGCGACATGACCCACGCCGAAGGTGGTTTCTACTCAGCCGAAGACGCAGACAGTGCCGCCCACCCCGCCAAGCCGACGGATAAGAGTGAAGGTGCTTTTTACGTGTGGACCCGCGCGGAGATTGATCGCGTCCTGGGCCACCCGGAGGCGTCTATCTTCAGTTACCGTTACGGCGTCGCTGCCGAAGGCAATGTGGATCAGGACCCCCATGGAGAGTTCACAGGTAAAAACATCCTTTTTGTTCGACGCACTCTCGAAGAGACGGCCGATCATTTCCACGTTTCGATCGACACGATAGGATCCAGGCTCGACCAGAGCATCGCAAAGCTGTTCAAGGAACGCGGCCACCGTCCTCGGCCGCACCTCGACGACAAGATACTCACGGCCTGGAATGGGCTGATGATTTCGGCGTTTGCGAAAGGCGCTCAGGTGTTGGAGGAGCCCGGTTACCTGGAGGCCGCGCGGAAGGCTGCCGGATTCCTACTGGACCGCATGTACAACCCGGCCACCCGTCAACTGCTACGCCGCTTTCGGGATGGAGACGCCGCTATCCCTGCATTCCTGGATGACTACGCTTTCCTGATTCAGGGCTTGCTGGACCTCTATGAAACCGATTTCCACTCCAGATGGCTCGACAACGCTGTCGCACTCGCGGAGAAGATGCGGGAATTATTCGAAGACTCGACCCATGGCGGTTTTTACAGTACTCCCGCTGGGGACGAACGGCTCCTGCTTCGAATCAAGGACGACTACGATGGTGCGGAACCATCCGGCAACTCCATCGCGCTCATGGCCCTGCTTCGTCTCGCCGAGTTCACCAGACGAACGGATTTTCGGGACGCCGCGGAGAGGACGCTCAACGCCCTCGGCGCTCGTATTGTGAATCAACCCGTCGCGGTCCCTCAAATGCTAGCGGGCTTGAGCTACTACATGGGGCCGACCCGGCAGGTGGTCATCGCCGGAGATCCGGAAGCCGACCTTACCAAGGCGTTGCTGAAGACCTACCGTTCGCATTTTCTGCCGAACAGCATTGTGTTATTCGCGGACTCCACCAGCGAGATGAAAGAGCTGGATGGGAAGCCCGCTGCGTATGTTTGCCAGAACTACACCTGTCAATTGCCCACATCCGAAGTAGAAAAATTAAGGGAGTTGCTACAATGAGTTCGAAAATGATCAAAGCTACAGGAGAACTAAACGAACGGCCGGGAGCCACTACTCTGCAGGGCAACGGCATGACCTTGTTGGGTCCCGAATTACAGCTTGGTGAGACGGCGCCGGACTTCGATGTAGTCAACGATAGTATGCAGCCGGTCAATCTGGGAAAGACGGGCAACGGAGTGCGTATCTTCAGTGTCATTCCCTCGCTGGACACACCCGTCTGCGATGCTCAAACCCGCCGTTTCAATGAGGAAGCCGCCAAGATGCCGGGAGTCGAGATCTTTACCATCAGCATGGATCTGCCTTTTGCTCAGAAACGCTGGTGCAGCGCTTACGGAATCGACAAGGTTAAAATGCTATCCGACCATAAGAGCGGTTCTTTTGGAGAGCACTATGGCACCTTGATCAAGGAACTGCGGATCGAAAGCCGTGCCATCTTCGTCGTAGACAAAGACAACACGATCCGGCACGCTGAGTACGTTAAGGAAGTCGGCGATCACCCCAATTACGACTCAGCCCTGAGTGCCGCCAAGTCGCTGTAAGGGCATCTCTGCGGGGCAGGCATTCTTGCCTGCCAAGCCGATGGCAGCCAAAAATGCCTGCCCCACCCGGAATCAACAACTGGCACATAATTTTCTGGAGAGCTTGTCATCCCATTGACCAGACGCACCTTTTTTGGCTGCGCAATTGCAGCCGGCACGGCCTGCAACAAACGCAAGGCGTCCGGCTTTCCGGGCTACGCGTTTGTAGCGAATCAGGAAGGCCAAGCCATCGCGGCGGTAGACCTGCGGGTTTTCGCCGTGGCTCGTCACATCCGGGTGGCGGGCCGCCCGAACAGCGTCCTCACTCATCCTAGCCGTCCCGTCGTTTACGCATTAACCCCGGAGAACGGTACCGTCCACGAGATCCGATCCGACACTCTGGCTTTCTCTCGCAAGCTACCCGTCGCCTCCTCCGCCATCTCCATGCGCCTGTCGCACGATGCCGCGCACCTCTACGTTCTATGCCGTGAGCCTCGCAAGTTGGTTCGCGTGACCGTGGAGTCGCTGCGGCCCGATTGGCAGGTGGGTCTCCCCTCCACGCCGGTGGATTTCGACCTCGATTCAGAGGGTCAGTGGATCGCGGTTAGCTACGGACCCGAATACATCATCTCGTTGTTGCAAACTTCCGCTGGAACCGTCGGCACTCCGATCCGCACCACGGGCGAGATTGGCGCGCTTCGATTTCAAGGTGATTCCCGACAGCTCATAGCCGCTAATCTCAGCCAGCGTATGCTTTCGATTTACCAGGCCGCCACCGGACGGCTGGTGGTCAACCTGCCACTGGCCGTACGCCCCGACCACCTGTGTTTTAAGTCGGACGGCGGCGAGCTGTTCGTAACGGGAGACGGCGGAGACTCCGTGGTCGTAGTTTTTCCGTATTTCACCCCCCAGGTAGGCGAGACCGTACTGGCGGGTCATGCTCCGGCCGCAATGGCCACCACTTTATCGGCGCCGCCCGCCCGTCAATATCTCTTCGTCGCGAATCCTAAATCGGGTGAGGTCAGTATTCTCGATATCACACAGCGGCGCATTATCGCTGTGACGCAGGTAGGTGCTGAACCGAGCCAGATCACGATTACTCCCGACGACCAATATGCGCTGGTGCTCAACCAGGGCTCTGGCGATATGGCGGTTCTTCGAATCGCGAACATCACGCGCGCGGCCGCCTCGGAATACCGGCGCTCCCTGAAGGGCCCCATCTTTATGATGATCCCGGTCGGTTCCAAGCCCGTCAGTACGGCTATCGCCGCGATCTGAGATGTCGCGCCGTCTGTTTTTCTGCGACCAGTACACCATCCCGCTACCGGCCGGACACAAGTTCCCGATGACCAAATACGGATTGATTCGAGAGCTTCTGTCTGCGGACGGGCACTTCGAGTTTCAGTGTGCACCTTTCGCGGAGCGCGTTCTTATCGAACTCGCTCACGATCCCACCTACGTTCGCCAGTTCCTTAGCGGGACTGTGCCTCCCACCGCCATGCGCCGGATCGGCTTCCCGTGGTCGCCTGGACTGGTCGAGAGAACCCGCGCCTCGGTGGGCGGGACTCTTGGCGCGACGCTCGATGCTTTCAACACCGGTTGGGGCGGCAATCTCGCAGGCGGCACTCACCACGCCTTCCGCTCGGAGGGGGCCGGCTTCTGCGTGTTTAACGACATCGCGATTGCGCTGCATTGGGCTCGCCGCGACGGCATGATTCAACGCGCGGCCATCCTTGACCTGGATGTTCATCAAGGGGATGGGACGGCTCAGATCTTTCAGGATGATCCAGGCGTGCTCACGGTCTCCCTCCATTCTAAGAGCAATTTCCCGTTTCGTAAGCAGCACAGCAAACTTGACGTTGAGTTCATGGATGGTACCGGAGACGAAGAGTATTTGCGGGCGCTGGATCTAGTCTTGCCGCAAGTGTTCGCGTTTGAGCCGGATATATTGTTCTATCAGTCGGGTGTCGACGCGCTTTCTTCTGATGCTCTTGGAAATCTTGCGCTCACTCACGCCGGCCTCAAGGAGCGAGACCGGCGGGTGATGGCGGCTGCCCAGGCGCACCGGGTACCTTTTGTTATTACGCTCGGAGGAGGTTACTCCAAGCCCATTCAACTCACGGCGGAAGCGCATGCCAACACATTTCGTACCGCCGCGGAGATATTCAATTGATTCCTGTGACCTTGTCCGATATCGAGCTGGCGCGCCAACGTATCGGTCCCCATATACAGCGCACGCCTCTTTCTGTGAGCCACACCCTGAGCGCGCGCCTGCGGACCAATGTCTACCTCAAATACGAGCTCCTGCAAAAGACCGGTTCTTTCAAAGTGCGCGGAGCCTTTAATAAAGCCTTGAGCGTCGGCCCGGAAGGCCGTGGGCGCGGCTTCGTGGCTGTGAGCGGCGGCAATCACGCGCAGGCAGTCGCCTACGTTGCAGCGAAACTAGGGGTGGCCGCGACTATCGTGATGCCCGGCAGCACGCCCCGGAATTACGTGGACGCCACGCGAATGGGGCCGAGGTGGTCTTCGCCAGCGACGCTGCGGAAGCTTTCGATCGCGTCGCATTGTATGAAGGACAGGGCTGGATCGCTATTCATCCCTTCGACGATCCCCTGGTGATCGCCGGCCAGGGGACCCTGGGTCTCGAGCTTCTGGAAGACGCGCCAGAGCTGACCGACGTGATAATTAGCATCGGCGGAGGCGGTTTCATAGGCGGCGTGGCGACTGCCGTGAAAGCGGTGAAACCGGCCGTTCGCATCTGGGGCGTGGAGACCGCCGGGGCCGATGCCATGGCCCGTGCGCTGGTGCAAGGGCAGCCTGTACAGATGCCGGCCATTACCTCCATCGCGCGCACCTTGGGCGCTCCCTCAGTCTCGGCGCGGACTCTCCACCTGGCGCAACGCTACCTGGAATCCGTAACGGTAGTCGACGACTCCGAAGCCGCTGCAGCCTCCGTATTCCTGCTGGAGCGCGCCAAGGTGCTCACTGAGCCTGCGGCGTCCTGCACGCTAGCGGCTGCTGACCGTTTGTCCGATCACTTCACGCCCGAGAGTCATGTTGTCCTGGTGCTCTGCGGCGGCAACGTCTCCGTAGAGGATCTGTGTAGATTCCGGGGCCTGCTTTAAGGTTCAGCCCGGGAACTTATACATCGCCTTCGCAATCGGCACGCCGGCGACCTCGATTCGGCGCAAGTCGGCCGATCCCACCCCCAACGATTCCGCCAGCAGAAGTGTGTTGTCGCACATCGTAAACGGTGCAGTCCCACGGACCGCCCGGGGATCGTAACCCATCACGGCGGTTGCAACCGCGTCTGTATTCACGGCGTTAGTTCCTAAGATCAACACTCCCGGTTTCACCGCCGTGATGTTCTTAATCCAGGGGCCTTCTCCACCTGCCACAGTCTCCACTCCGTCGACAAAGGCGATGTCGATGGGCCGTGCCGCTGCCAGGTCCGCCACAATGCGCGGCATGCGATAGCCGGCATCGCGGTTGGACTTAGGATCGATCTCCTGGGGAGCGCTCTTGGCCGGTCCGCGCTTTCCTTCATGACAGACCGCTACCCGTCCCTTGGTAGGATTCTCGTTCGGCCCGTCTACGCCGGCATCGTCGCCGTAGATCGACGCTGGTGTGATGCCAAAGCAATTCTTCATCGAGAGTGTCACACCGCACGTCGCGTGATTTTTCAGCTTCGCCATCGACATAAACACATCCGTGTCTTCGTAGGAGTGATTGACGTCGAAGCCCGGGAAAATCAAGCCGCCATTCTTGTTTTTCAACCGCGCATAGCGCTTGGCCTGACCAAGTGCATTCGTATTTTCAAACTCCAGCCGGGACGACAAGCGCTGCAGCGCCCGCACATTCCACCCCGAATCCAGCATGTATTCTTCGAGCGGCCCCGGAGTCGCCCAGCAACTCTCCACCAGTCGGATCCGCCGCGCACCGGCGCTATCGAGAACGTGCACCATCGCCATCAAGGTCTTGGGATGCGTGTAATGCGTCGAGCCGAGCGGCAGTCCCTGGAACCGCAAAGCGGGGCTCCCCGTCAGGTTGAGTTTGATGGTGATCGTCTTGTTGTTAACCAAGCGCCCTAAGCCCCCGAGCTGGTCGAACATGGTCGAGAAAGTTCCAGCGAGGTCCTCATCGTAGGACGCGCACTTAGCGATGGAGACTGTCGCCGCAGGAGCGGAGGCGGCCCATAATTTTGCGGATCCTGCGATTGAAGTGGAGGCAGCCAGGGACAGGAGTTCGCGTCGCGTCATAACTT
>JBBSHP010000275.1:0-6451 GCA_038232555.1 Bryobacterales bacterium | reverse complement strand
GTTGGTTGCAATACTACGGGCGGTATTATCGCTCGGCGCTGAATCGGCTGATGGGTCAACTGAATCGCTCGCTGGCCCGGTGGGCTGAACGGAAATACAAGAAACTGAGGGGTCATCAGCGTAGATCGAATCAGTGGATTGCGGGCCTTTCGCGTCGTGATCCGAAACTGTTCGCACACTGGCAGATGGCCGCACGGGGTCATCGGTTCCAAGTGGGAGCCGGATGAGCTGAGAGGTTCAAGTCCGGTTCTGAGAGAGCCTCGGGGTGAAATTCCCCGGGGCCACTCACCAGACGACCTGATTTCAACAACATAGCGGTGTGCTGCCAGTACACAAATGTAGTCGCCCAAATTTGGGTTCCAAATAATAGATATCATGATTAGAGACGGACAGCAGCATGCCTCCACGTAGATTCCCGTGTCTCCTTGTCTTCACGGCCGCGCTTTCCTTCGCGGCGGATACCACCGAACCCGTTGGGTTCAACCGCGATATTCGGCCGATCATGTCGGATACCTGCTTTCGATGTCATGGACCCGATAAGAATGCTCGCATGGCGGGCCTGCGCCTGGATATACGGGAAGAAGCTCTGAAGCCCAGCAAGTCCGGCGTGACACCCATCGTCCCGGGAAGTCCGGACCAAAGCGCGATCATCCAACGTATTTTTGCCGCTGATGCCAAACGCATCATGCCCCCTGAGTACGCTCACAAAGCGCTGAGCGCGACCCAAAAAAACATGATCCGCCGGTGGGTGGCCGAAGGTGCCAAATATGAAGGCCATTGGGCTTATCAGCCCGTCCAGCGGCCCGCCACCGTGAGCACGGCAAACCCGATCGATGGCTTCGTCCTCGACCGTCTCAAAACTCAGGGTATGCCACCTTCGTCCGAAGCCGACCGCCGCACGCTCATCCGCCGAGTCACCCTCGACCTCACCGGACTGCCTCCTACGCCTGACGAAGTCAACGCCTTCCTCGCCGATGCCGCTCCGGACGCCTATCCCAAAGTAGTCGACCGCCTCCTCGCCTCTCCCCGGTATGCCGAAAAGCAGGCCATGCACTGGCTGGACGCCGTACGCTATGGCGATACGGCTGGATTCCACGGGGACAATATCTTTCCAGCCTGGCCGTACCGCGACTATGTTCTGCGCGCCTTCCGCGACAACAAGCCATATGACGAGTTCACGCGCGAGCAGATCGCCGGCGACTTGATTCCGAATGCCACCACAGATCAGAAGGTTGCGTCCGCTTACAACCGCTTGAGCCGCATGTCGGCCGAGGGCGGTCTGCAGCCGCGCGAATACCTGGCCAAGTACGCTGCCGACCGCGTTCGCACCACCAGCGCGGTTTGGCTGGGAGCCACCGTGGGATGCGCCGAGTGCCACGACCACAAGTTCGACCCGTTCCTGGCTAAAGATTTCTACTCGATGAAGGCCTTCTTCGCCGATATTAAAGAGACCGGACTAGTGGCGGATCGCGGCGCGAATGCCTGGGGCTCTAAACTGTTCCTGCCAACCCCGCAGCAGACCGGGCAACTTGAAGATCTTGATGAGCGTATCGACCAGGCACGCCGGGCGCTGGATCGGGAAGCTGCCAAGCTCGTGGAACAACGCGCAGCCTGGGAACAGACTGTCCTGGATCAGCACAAGAAGGGCGAGTTGGCTTGGCATTATCAGCATCCGAAATCTGCCGCGAGCGCCAATGGCGCAAAGCTGATCATTTATAACGATCAGCCCGTCGACAGCACGTTCTATATCGGCTCGCTAATTTCCCAACGCAAGCTCGGTGACGGCTTAATCGTCGCGAGCGGTCCCAACCCTGACAACGAGACGTACACCATCACGCTTCAACCCGGCCCCGGCACCTGGACAGCGCTCGGCATCGATGTTTTTCAAGACGAAGGATTACCGGGGTCGCGCTGGGCGCGTGGGGCGGATCGTTTTCTTCTCACCGAGGTTGAAGCCGAAATGGCGGGTCAGAAGCTGCCCTTTGTGCTGGCAACCTCCGACGGCTTTGGCGAGATGCCTGAGAACTCTCCCATGGCCGCGATCGACGGCAATCCCAAAACGGGCTGGGGCGCCTCTTTCGGCGAGAGTCGCAATCCCTTCATGGCTTTGCGGTTTGCAGAAAAAGTCACCACCGCCCCGGACGCAGTAATTACAATCCGGCTCCATCACGACTCCGACTATCGCCGGGCTACCATGGGTCGATTCCGGCTAGCTCTCTCGTCGGCTGCCCATTCCTGGCCGGAATCGGGAGTAGCAGCGGAAAAGCTGAAAGCTCCCGCCACGGATGCGCTCACACTCACAATCCCGGTGGATAAGGGCCTGCCGTCACCAGTGCTCGCCGCCATGAATGCCGCGCCGGGCGATCGCACCGAGGCACAGGACAGCATCGTGCTCAGCCACTTCAAGTGGGCCTCCCCTGAGTTGCAGCCGCTGGCGGTGCGAATCGCAAAACTGGAATCCGAACGCAGCCTCATCCAGGCCGCCGTGACACGCGTTGTCGTCACTGAAGCCGTCACTCCCCGCCCCACGCGCATTCTTCCGCGCGGAGACTTCCTGAATCGGACCGGCACGCTCGTGACCCCTGCCATTCCGCAGTTCCTCGGAAAGTTGGATACGCCGGGGCGCCGGGCCAATCGTCTCGATCTGGCGAACTGGATTGCCTCGCCGCAAAATCCTTTTACCGCGCGCGTGTTCGTTAATCGAATGTGGAGAGAGTTCTTTGGCACCGGTCTGTCGAAGGTGCTCGACGATCTCGGATCGCAGGGGGAATGGCCCACTCACCCGGAGCTGCTGGACTGGATGGCATCGGAGTTCATGGAGCCGCACTGGCAAGCCGACGGTACGCACCCCTGGGATGTCAAACACATCATTCGTACCATCGTCACCAGCCAAACCTATCGGCAGTCATCCACGGGAACTCCGCAACTGAACGAAACAGATCCGGACAACCGGTTGCTTGCGCGGCAGAGCCGGATGCGCACGGACGCCGAAGTAGTTCACGACATCGCGCTTTCGGTTTCAGGACTGCTTGTTGAAAAATTTGGCGGCCCCAGTGTTCGGCCGTATCAGCCGGACGGCTACCTCACAGCCATGAATTTCCCCAAGCGTGAGTACTCCGCCAGTCATGGAGATGACCTGTACCGGCGCGGCATGTATACGCTGTGGCAGCGGACCTTTCCAAATCCAACCCTGTCGAACTTCGATGCGCCCAGCCGTGAAGAGTGCACCGTGAATCGAACCAACTCCAACACGCCTTCACAAGCTTTGGAACTCCTAAACGACCCCGTGTTTCTCGAAGCCGCGCGCGTCTTTGCGGAGAATATCCTCGCAAAGGGTGGCCCGAATCTCAACCAGCGAATTCAATGGGCCTTCGAAAAAGCCCTGAACCGTAAACCGCTACCGGCGGAAGAGCAGCTCCTCGCCGGATTACATCGCAAGAGTCTGGCAAGCTTCCGTGCAACCCCGAATGCAGCGACCGGGTTCATCCGGATCGGTGAAGCACCGTTGCCCGCCGGCGCCAATAACAATGAGTTGGCAGCCATGACTACGGTGGCTCGAGCCATCCTGAATCTGCACGAGACCATAACTAGGAACTGAGCAATCATGGACCAAATAAGAAAGTCACGCGAAATTTGCCGGCGTACCTTCATCGGACGCGGAGCCGCCGGTCTGGGATTAATGGCCCTCAATTCACTCCTGGACAACCGTGCCTTTGCGGCTGGAACCCAAGGCGTCGTCAACCCGCTCCATCACCCCGCCAAGGCCAAGCGGATCATCTTTCTCTATCAGGCCGGGGGACCATCTCACCTGGAGGTCTTCGACAACAAGCCGAAGCTCGCGGCCATGAATGGCAAGCCCATGCCCGACTCCTTCACCAGTGGCCAGCAGATCGCACAACTGCAGGGCAGACCCCTGATCTGTTTCGGCCCCCAACATACTTTTCAGAAGTTCGGAAAGTCCGGGCAGGAGTTGTGCAATTTATTTCCGCATATGGGCAGCGTCCTCGACCAGGCCTGTATTGTCCGCTCCATGTATACCGAGCAGATCAATCACGATCCGGCGCACACTGTGATGAACACCGGTTCCATCATTACTGGGCGTCCGAGTATGGGGTCATGGGTGATTTACGGGTTGGGCGCCGAGACCGAGAATCTGCCCGGATTCGTAGTGCTGATGTCCTCCGGAAAGGGCGGCCAGATGCAGCCCATTGCAGGCCGCCAGTGGTCGGCGGGGATTCTCCCGAGTAAGTTTCAAGGTGTCAAGTTCAACTCCATTGGCGATCCGGTGTTGTACGTGAAGAATCCCCCCGGCCTGAGCCAAGGGATCCAACGGGACTCGATCGACACCATCAACGCGCTGAACAAGCTGGAGCATCAGGCTCTTCGCGATCCCGAGATCCTGACCCGTATCGCGCAATACGAGATGGCGTTCAAGATGCAAAGCAGCGTGCCGGATTTGGTGGACATGGCCAAAGAGCCCGCGCACGTGCTCGAAGCTTACGGCGCCAAACCCGGCGATGGATCCTTCGCGTCCAACTGTCTGCTCGCGCGGCGTCTAGCGGAGCGCGGTGTGCGCTTCATCCAGCTCTACCACCGCGATTGGGACCATCACGGAGCAGTCAAGGCCAATATCGCCATCAAGGCTCAGGAAGTAGATCGCGCGACCGCCGCTCTGATCAACGATCTGAAACAGCGTGGAATGTTGGATGACACCCTGATCGTGTGGGGCGGGGAATTCGGCCGCACCCCGATGTCCCAGGGCGGCGATGGCCGTGACCATCACATCAAAGGCTTTTCCTACATGCTCGCGGGCGGCGGCATCAAGCCTGGAATCACTTATGGCGCCACTGACGAACTCGGTTACGCAGCCGAAGAGAATCCGGTAAGCGTGCACGACTTCCACGCGACGATGCTCCATCTCATGGGCATCGACCACAAGCGGCTGACCGTCAAATATCAGGGCCTGGACGCACGGCTAACCGGAGTCTCAGGGGACGTTGTAAAGGATATTCTGGTGTGACCTCTACGTGTTGACGTCTACGCCGTCGCAGCCATGCGATGTGGGTCAATCACGAATTTCTTCGCGGCGCCTTGATCGAAATCTTTATAGCCGGCCGGCGCATCATCCAGTGCGATCAGCGCCACGTTGACCGCCTTCGCGATCTGAATTTTATCGTGCAGGATCGCCTGCATGAGTTGCCGATGGTAGCGCATCACCGGACATTGGCCCGTGTGCAATGAGTGCGACTTAGCCCAACCGAGTCCAATCCGAATGCTCAGATTGCCGGACCTTGCGGCTTGGTCCACACCGCCCGGATCGTCGGTAACGTACAGGCCTGGAATCCCGACCCCGCCACCCGCACGCGTGACGGTCATTAGCGAGTTGAGTACCGTCGCCGGACGCTCCACGCTCGCCTCGGCTCCATGCCCGCGCGCTTCGAAGCCAACGCAATCCACCGCGCAATCCACTTCGGGAACTCCCAGGATTTGATCGATCTGTTCTGACAGAGAGGCACTCTTTTTCAAGTCGATCGTTTCGCAGCCGAAGCTCCTGGCCTGTTCCAGACGCTCCGGAATCAGATCGCCCACGATAACTACCGCTGCTCCGAGCAGATGACACGCGGCCGCACAAGCCAGGCCGACTGGACCGGCGCCCGCGACATAGACCACCATTCCGGGACCCACCCCCGCTGTAACAGCGCCGTGATACCCGGTCGGTAGAATATCCGACAGCAACGTCAGGTCCTTGATCTTCGCCATAGCCTGCGCTTTGTCCGGAAACTTCAACAAATTAAAATCGGCGTAGGGGACCATCACGTATTCCGCCTGCCCGCCTACCCAGCCACCCATATCGACGTAGCCGTACGCAGCGCCGGGCCGCGACGGATTCACGTTCAAACAGATACCCGTCTTGCCCTCTTTGCAGTTCCGGCACCGCCCGCACGCGATGTTAAACGGAACCGAAACCAGGTCGCCCACTTTGATGAACTCCACATCCCGTCCGGCTTCAATCACCTCACCCGTGATCTCGTGTCCCAGGACCAGACCGGCCGGAGCCGTGGTACGTCCGCGGACCATGTGCTGATCGCTGCCGCAGATGTTAGTGCAAACGATCTTCAGAATCACGCCGTGCTCGCATTTGCGATTTCCCATGGCGAGCTTCGGATAATCAATGGACTGAACTTCGACCTTGCCCGGGGCCATGTAGGCGACCCCTCTGTTGGATGCCATTCCTCTTATCTCCTTGGACTTTCGTAGCCGTAGTCAATTCGATCAGATCCGGAAGGACGTGTCAAGTCCCTACGGCCCCGGGGGTGCACGACGCCAAAGTGATCCATTGAAGGGAATGGCCGTATTGTCCTATAATTCTGAAAGCGGTTCTACTTTCAGATATCAGGAGGCTGCTTTGAATCCCCACCCGACCCACCAACTTGAATCGAAGGCCCACGAT
>JBBSHP010000274.1:0-6452 GCA_038232555.1 Bryobacterales bacterium | reverse complement strand
GGAGAACAGTTCATACGCCTCTTGCCAGTGCTGAACGCCAAGTTGTGCGCGCGCCAGGAAGTACAGAGCGGCGTTGTTGGCGGGGTCCACTTTGTGCGCATGTTCAAGTGCCGGCAATGCGTCGAGAACCAAATCGCGGCGCAGACAAACTGTTCCAAAGTGCACCAAAGTGTCCACATCATCCGGGTGCCCCTGCTTCGCCCGAAGCAGGAAGCTGAGTGCCTTCTCGTCTAAGTTCTGCAACTCAGCGACCGAGGCCGCCCCATTCAAAGCTCGCAGATCGCCGGGTGATAAAGCGAGCGCGCGCGAAAAGCTGAGCTCGGCTGCGACTGGGTCTTTGGCGAGTTCCGCCCAACCGCGTTCATCCCAATAATCCGGGAACTTTGCCAAGTCCATTTCCAATCGCTCCAAATCCGCCAAGCCCTCATTATGTTCTCCGGTACGGAGCTTCGCTGCGGCGAGACTGAAAGCCACACCGGAATTGATACTGCCAAGAGCAAGAGCCTTTGAGAGATACCGTTTGGCTTCGGCGTAATTCGCAACGCGGTAGTGGAGAAACCCGATGTTCTCGTTCAGAGAAACTGAATCGGGGGAGATTCTTAAGCCCCGCTCGAAGGCTTCGCGGGCGGAAGCGGTGAGTCCAAGCTCCCCCTCCGAGACGCCAATCAAATTCCAGAGCCTCACGTCAGCCGGAAAGCGCCTGCTGTAAGGCTTTAGAGAGGCGGACGCACCTTCAAAATCCTGCGACTCAATCCGACGGGTCGCCGCCTCGATCACCGCGTCTAAATTTTCCTGCTGGCTGGCCGACGCGCGAATGGCCACCAGCAGGAGAAAGACAACGGACAGGGTCAGCACGAGCGGCTGCGCGGGCCGGCGCGGTTGCATTACAGCTTAGAAATTGACTCGCAACGTGAACTGCACGTTCCTCGGTGCATCGATCGTATCCGTAACGAGTCCAAAATTCGGGCTGTTCGGCCCCCGATCGGGTCTGGCAAAGAGGTGCCGGTTGAACGCGTTCAGCAACTCTCCCTTCAATTGCATTGACAAGCCCTCCCGAATACGGAAGTTACGAATGATGCTGAAATCCTCGTTGTAGTAAGGCTGCATGCGCACGTCGCTATTGACGCGCGGGAAATTACCAAACCGGTAAGCGCCGCCATTCCGATTGATGTTCGGATCCACAAAAGCAGAGCGATTGAAGTAGCGATTGACGAACGGATCGAATCCGCCGTTTCTCACCTGATCACTAAGTGGATTTTGTCCAGGTACACGGTCGAATCGAATACAATTGTCCCAACCGGGAATGCCTTGGGCGCAGCCGAACGCGACAGGCTCACCGCTTTGATACCGTTGGACGCCGCCGAGCCGCCAGCCTCCCAGCACGGCGGAAGCGACATTGTTCCCTTTAAAGAATCGCTTACCGCGACCGAACGGCAGTTCATAAAGATAGGCCACCGTAAAGACCAAAGGAATATCTTGGACACTGATTGACTTCTCGTCCTTAAGATTGAACGGGTTCTGAATCTGCTGCGTGCCGCCGTTGATGCCTGGCAAGATGCTATCGGCGTTGGTGAGATTCTTCTGCCATGCAAAGGAGGCTTGAAGGCTAATACCGGCGCTGAACCGCCGCTCCAAGGTCGATTGCAGCGCTTCATAGGTAGACTGACCGGAGTTCTGCAGCACATCGGTGTACAAGAATTGATACTGCGGGAACGGACGTAACGCCTGCGCTACGGTGGCAGTCGGGCTAAAGCTCGCGTAAGGGAGTTCCACTCCGGCAGTATTGTTGCCCACCTGCTGAAGGAGCCTGTCTCCCAAGCTGAAATCACTAGGGTTGATATTGTTTACGTTCTCCAGTGCTGAACGCAGACGCGTGCCGTGCGATCCCACCCAACCGACCGTGCCTACCATATTGCCGCCGAGTTGCTTCTGGACCTGAAGGCTCCAGCTCTGAATCATTCCGGGACGGCCATACTCGGGCTTGATGTAGTTGGTTCCGCCCTGGCCATTCGTTTGGCTGGGATCGAAGTTGGGAGGAAGAGCAACATTCGGAAAACCAGCGTCCCATTGGAAACGGGGCGTGAAATCGTCCACGCTGTTCAGGTTCGGACTGGCCGAGAAACCCTGTTGCTGACGGCCGCCAAAATCCGTGTACTGCAGCGGGGAGTAAAAGATCCCGTAGCCGCCGCGAACCACGACTGAATTATGGAGCACGTTCGGAGTCCAGGCGAATCCAAACCGCGGAGCCCACGCTCTGTAATACGTGTCCGCCCATTTCGGATTGCAACTTTTGCAGAGATTGCCGAAGACCAAAGCTCCTGGCCGACCGTTAGCCGTTGGATTCGGCTCTGTTGGGCTGAAGTTCGAGGTATCGTCAAACGATTCCTTGCGTGGCACGTCCAGGTTCCAGCGCAATCCAATATTCAACGTAAGGTTCGGACGCACCTTGAAATCATCTTTGACGTATGCTGCGAAGTAGGGTTGGGTCCAACGAGCGATATGGCCGGTAATTTGCCGGCTAGCGCCGTTCACCTGACCGAGCAGAAAACTCGCGATCCCATTGCCTGAGTTCGATGTGAGGCTGGGAGCAGCCGCCGTCGCGGCTCGCCCGAAATTATATACGCCGCTGTCAGTTCCCTGAGAGAAGGTCGAATACAGTTGATTTCGAAAATCAACTCCGAAAGTCAAGCTGTGCTTCCCTCTGCTCCAGCTAACCGCGTCATTAAAGCGCTCGCCATTGTCGATGTTGTCGTCGTTGTTACCAATCCCTAACCTTGGCACTCCTTCTCCCACGTTAACGTTCGGAAATTGATGACCGAGCACGCCCGTAATGTTCTGGAGTCCCAGCTTGGATGCCCAACTGAAGTTCCCGCTGGCAGCTTGAGTGACTGCGGGAGCGAGATTGATGCTGTTGGTGCGGTTATATCCGGCATTTAGATGATTCAACAGCGTGGGGGTAAAGATGTAATCCCAGCCTACGCGGGCATAATGTGTAATGAAGTCCTGATTCCAACCATTCGGGTCGACCGGATCCGGGTAAATTCGAGTATTGGTATAGCGCGCGTTTTCACGGGAAGAGTACGAAGCGTAGAACTTGCTTTTCTCTGAGAAGTTTTGGTCGATGCGAATCTGATAGGTCGTGTTGAAAAGAGGATTGGAATCGCTGAAGGTGAAATTATTGATTGTTCCAGGTCCGGTGGGTTGCGGATAATACGATAGAAAGTTTTTGGCGACTTGCGACATCTTGTTAGCCGGAATGAGGTTGCCCGCAAACGCCGTGCGGCACGGAATCCCACCGGGGCCTAAGGTCTGGGTGGTCGGATCGAAGATTTGGCCTTGAAAAACGGGTGTTCCGTTGCAAGGGTTGGTGCCAATCTGGTTAGTCGTCAAGGTCTCGGAGAAATTTCCTCCCCGCTGGAGAAGTGTGGGCACATTAGCTGTATTCGTACCGCCGCTCTTTCGCTGAAACTGCTCCCAATTGAAGAAGAAGAACGTGCGATCCTTGCCATTGTAGATTCTTGGAATCCAGACCGGTCCACCGAGGTTCACGCCATAATCGTTTTGCTTATCCTTCGCCCGCTGGTTAGTAAACTGGCACTTTGCGTCACTTGGCGCGCATTGCGCGAGGCGCGCATTATTAAACCATGTGTTGGCGTCCAACGCCTCATTGCGGAAAATATCGTACACAGTTCCGTGGTAGTGGTTTCCGCCATTCTTGATCGTGAAGCTCTCGATCCCGCCGGTCGTACGGTCATACTCTGTCGGTAGCGTCGAAGTGATGACGCGGAACTCCTGAATGGCTTCCACAGAGGGAGCCGCTTCATCGAACGACGATCCATTTTCCGTTCTCAGGATGCTGGCGCCGTCCAGCAAAATCTCGTTTCCAAAGTTCTGTCCGCCGCCGATTTTGGAGATGAAAATGCCGTTGTTGCTGTTCCCCGTGCCAGGACCAGTCGCTCCGGGCGTTAAAAATACGAACGCCTCCGGTGAGCGCAGGGCTCCCACGCCTCCCAGCGCGAGCGGCAACTCGATGACCTGATGAGTGTCGACCGTGGTGCCGATGTCCGAGCTTTCCGACTGCACCGACGTGCCCTCAGCCGAGACGGTCACAGACTGAGTCACATCGCCCACCGTAAGTTCCAGGTTTACGGCTGTGGTTGAACTGACCTGGACGTCGATGCCGGTCTGCTTCGAGTTGCGGAACCCGGGCGCTGACGCAGTCACCTCATACTTCCCGATCAGCAAGGACGGAAACCGGAATGATCCCCCGGCGGCGGTGGTAGTGAGCGTCTGGCCCGTTGCCGTATTGGTTGCGGTAACTTTAGCGCCATCCACGGCGGCGCCGGTTGGATCGAGTACGTTGCCGGCAATAGAACCGTTATTCGTTTGCGCCAACAGCAAAGTTGACGCCAGACCGAGGCAAATCAGAAAAGAACAGGTTCGCGAAAAGATTTTATTCAACTTGGAATTCTCCTGAAGACATCTACTAGCTTATTTCTATACCACAACTGCAGGCGTGACTTTCAACCTTTACTTCTGCCCGGGTTCGTGGACGATCAGGATCTGGTTCGCTGCAATTCTTTCCATTCTTTGCACAATTCCGCTTGGCCAAAAAATCTCAAGTAGTTTGACGGAGTTTTCACGCCCGAGCCCGAAGTGGACCCGCTTATCGCTTGATGAAAGGTAACTCCCCGCTGTCCCGACCATCGCATACTGGCTCAGCCCCGATTCAGTGAGCACGTGGATCCGTGCTCCCATCCCATCGCGATTACTTAGCGTGCCGATCGTGTTGACGATCAGCCACTGATTGCTATTTCCCTGGTTGCGTAATATCAACGCACTCCCATCGTTGCAGTTTATGGCAATGTCGACGAACCCGTCATTATCCAAATCTCCGAAAGCTGCTCCGCGCGCCGCCAGTGGCTTACGAAACGGCGCTCCCGATTGTGCGGACACGTCCTGAAATCGCCCGTTCATGTTGCGCATGAGCAGCAGCGGCTCCAGATACCGCAAGGCCGGCTGCGTTTGCTCGATGTTGTCCATGACATGACCTTGCGCTACGAACAAATCCTTCCAGCCGTCGTTATCGTAGTCGATGAATTGCGCCCCCCAACCCGAGCGCAGCGCTGTGATCGCACCCACGCCGCTAGAGTTGGTTAAGTAATCAAAGTTTTCGCCCATGTTTTTGTAAAGAGCGTAGCGCTGGTTGGAAAGGTTATCGATAAAAACATCAGGACGCCCGTCGTTATCGTAATCCTCAAAGCTCAAGCCCATTCCCGAGTACGCCCGTCCATCCTCATCGAAAGCTAACCCCGTGCGCATCGCTATATCGGTAAAGGTGCCGTCCCTGTTGTTACGGAAAAGTTGCTGGGGCGAAGCGTCGTTGGCCACCAGGATATCCGGCCAGCCGTCCAGATCGACATCATTGAAGGCGACGCCGAGTCCATTGCCGGGCAGTTTTGAGAGCCCTGCTTTCTCAGTCACATCCGTGAACGTGCCATCACCGTTGTTGTGATAGAGCAGGTGCGACATCGGCCGGAACACTTCCGGATGGCAGTAAGCGCGGAATTTCTTCGACTCGTCACCGCACCAGGGGTTTTTATGGATGTCCCAGTCCACATAACGGGACACCATTAGATCGAGCTTGCCGTCGCGATCATAGTCGACGAAACAAGCGCCCGCCGACCATCCGCCAGCCGCCACGCCGGCCTTCCCAGTTACGTCCGTGAAGGTGCCATCCCCGTTGTTGTGATAGAGGATGTTCTTTCCGTAATTGGTGACGTAGAGATCCTGGTGCCCATCGTTGTCGTAATCGCCCGCCGCCACTCCCATGCCGTAGGAGTGCCCGCGGAGACCGGCCCGCTCGGTCACATCCGTGAACGTACCATCGCCATTGTTCCGGTAAAGACGGTTCCAATAGCGGGGATCCGATTTGTCGGGCATGCTTGGTGCGGGCATCGAATCGGCCAGTGCCGCGCCGTTCACGAAGAACAGGTCCAGTCGCCCGTCATTGTCGTAGTCGAACATGGCAACGCCGCCCACCATACTTTCGATAAGGTATTTCTGTGAGGTATGGGAAGCTGAACAATGGAAATCGATTCGAGATTGCGCCGTGATGTCAACGAACCTGGGCGAACCGGCTGGCCCGGGCTTTACAATTTGTGCGTAACTGGACGGCAGAAAACGATGGCCCAGTAGCGCTGTCAGGAATGTCCGGCGATCCATGAATGAACCGTAGCAGCTTTTTCGTTTTTGCGGAATCGTGGAGATTAGAATAAATCTGTCTTGGGTGAAAATATGAAAACTCGCTGGGTTGCACGCTTGCGGAAAACTTTTTGGGCTTTCGCTTGGATAGCCGCCGTTCACGGTCAGACCACCATCGACATCGACGCTGGTAAGCCGGCCGCTTACAAAATTCCGCGCACGATTTACGGCACATTCCTGGAGCCGAT
>JBBSHP010000273.1:0-6485 GCA_038232555.1 Bryobacterales bacterium | reverse complement strand
GAATCTCCCGGCCAGTCTCGGGAACTGGCGTATTACACAGGGATGGCTGAACCAGGAACCGAAAAATTTTCATCGCTCAACCGCTTCCCTTGAGCTGGTCACGCAGTTCTTTTCCGGTCGTGCTATTGATCTTTGGCTGGGCGGTCGGAGATCGCATTTCGCCGCGATCGCCTTGTTTGGCGTGGTCGCGCTAGCTGCGCTTTGGCGGCTGCGGTCTCAGCTTTTTGAGCGCGATCGTCTGTTGATTTGGCTTCTCTTTATCTTCGCCATTGTCGGTCCACTGGCCATCGATGTGGTTCAGCACACCTACCTGGTGGCGAAACCGCGTTACGTCCTTGCCGCTCTGCCCGCCGCCTGCTTGCTGGCGGGCTTGGGACTGGCGTCGATCGGCGCCCGGGCCGGCACTGTCCTGCTCAGTCTTATCATCCTGGCCTGGTCGCCGAATATCCTGAGTATCTACCGCAACAGGTCACCATGGCTTCCGCTGCGCGAGCTGGCGCGCGCCGCCAGCGCCGACTCTCAACCGACGGATTTGATTTTGGTTCATTCCATACCTTCCGGGGTCCTTGGAATCGCCCGCTATGCCAGTGGACCAGTTCCTTTGGCTTCGTGGGTGGGACAGCTCGGAAATCGACAGATGCCAGAGTCATTGCACCTGTTGGCGGCTGGGCGCAAGGGGATCTTGTTCATCAAGGTGCATGATGTAGGGGAGCCAGCGCCCGAAGAAGATTGGTTGCGTGCCAACGCTGTCGCCACGCGCGAAAAGCATCTCGGGGTTGGCGTTCTTGTCGAATTCCGGCCCAGAGACGCTGCGACATTTTGAATGACTGAGCATCGCGCAGTGCCCTACGACTACGGCGCCTGTCAAATCCTACCCGGATCGCGCTACGCAGCCGCTCGTCCGCTGCTATGGCTGACAGTAATCGCGTTGCTGGCGTTGGGCTTACGTCTCTACCAGATCGGGGCGGAAAGCCTCTGGCTGGACGAGTGGCTCAGTTTGCGCGGCGCCGAGCAAATGGATCAACTCAATCGCCATCGGCCGGTGTTTTATCTCTTCCTGCGAGGATGGCTCTGGTTTGGCGGCAGCGACGTATGGGTACGTTTGCCTGCGGTGATCTTCGGGGTGAGCGGGATTTTGCTTCTCTTTCCGATAGCGCGCCGGCTGGCGGATACATCTGCGGCTCTCATAGCCTGCCTCATCATGGCAATAGCCGTACCCGAACTCGACCATTCTCAGGAAGTACGCATGTACACAATGGCTTCGGCGCTGACTCTCGCCAGCATCTATCTTCTTTTGGTCTGGGTCCAGCAGCGAAAATTGTGGATACTGAGCCTGCACCTCGTTCTGACATATGCTGCGTTTCTTACAACGCCGACGACGATCGCCGGCTTGATACTGGCCGGCGGAATGGCGTCCTCGACCTTGCTCTACCGTAGACGTCTGACAGCTGCGCTCGCAACGATCATCGGGTACGTTGTCTTGATCGCCAGCTGGTGGCCGCTCAAGCGATACGCAAAGCTCGCCATTAGTTATGGCAGCCTGAGTTGGATACCGCGCCCATCGCGTTCTGACTTGTTTTCGCTTCACGGCACTCTCTTGACAGAGGGCCTCGGCGGGAAGCCGGAAGCCGAGGTGCCGTACGCCTTCGTATTCTGGGTTTCACTCTTGGCAGTCTCGCTTGTTATCGTCGCCCTGATTTCTGCTTTGCGCGGTAACGCCGTGGCAGGGAAGGCTGCCATTGTAGCGGTATGGTTTTACTCCGTCATTATCGGCACCTACGCTACTTCGATATTGAAGACCCCCGTGTGGGCGCCGCGATATTTCCATTACACAGCACCGGCTCTCTACCTCTTGCTCGGTATCGGATTGATCACGCTCTTGCGTTGGCGGAGATGGGCAATCTGGGCTGCTGCCATTCCCTTGGTCACACTGTTGACTCTCGCGGTTGTTGATTATTATCGACTGAACATGCGGGCGGATTGGCGTGGGATCGCCGGTGCCCTGACGGACGAATCGAGGGCCGGAGACGCAGTCGCAGTGATTCCACGAGAAGCGGCGGGACTGGTGAAGCGATACTACGAGGGTCCTGCCAGGGTGGAAGGCGTGTGGCCGAATGTGGAGACGCTAGCCGGGCGGAGAGACGCGCTCATCCCGGATCTTCTCCAGCAAATTCCGCCGCACAGCGGCCGTACATGGATTGTAGTTCGCGCGGATATCCGACTGGAGCGGCTAGATTTCGTAGAACTCCTTATCCGTCATTTTCGGGATCAGCGATTTCCCACTCAAGTCCGCAGTTTTGTCGCTGTCCGCGGCCGGCTTTATCTAATCGACGTTTCTCCAAACGGAACTTACAGCTGCCGACCCGCCGATGAGGAATTCTACGACAATGGCAAAGTTGGGTCGAATCCGTTGGCTTTTGACCAAGCCAGATGGTTGCGATCGGTCAGCTGTCCAATTTCAGCCTTCGATCCCGTTCCGTGGTTCAAGGGCACAAGGTGAAGAGACCTTCAGCCATGTTATTCCAAGAGCCAGACCCTGGCAGGCCGCTTCTTTACCACAAGTTCCCCGGACTCGATGGAGTCCGCGGAATCGCGATCCTGCTGGTGATGCTTTATCACCTGGCAGCAATGAAGCCAGCCTCGACTTTGGACAAGCTTTTCTATCGTTTTACTCACTATGGGTGGAGCGGGGTGGACTTGTTTTTCGTGCTTTCCGGTTTCCTGATCACCGGAATCCTGATTGAGGCAAGGGGCGATGGAAACTACTTCCGCAACTTCTACGCGCGTCGGGCGCTTAGAATCCTGCCGCTTTACTACGCTTTCGTGGCTGGTCTGCTGCTCCTCTATCCGCGCGTCGGTGGAGCGCACATCGCGAAGGAGGCCTTTGTTTTGCAGCAAAACCAATGGTGGGTCTGGACTCATCTGGTTAACTGGCGCGTCGCATGGACCGGGGATTTCTGGACCCAGACCCCCCTCGGGACCGGTGGATTCTGGTCACTCTCCATCGAGGAACAGTTCTACCTTGTCTGGCCCGCGGTGATCCTGCTCGTCCCACGGCGACACCTTTTTCGCCTCTGCGCCAGTCTTGTCCTTGTGGCGACGATCTTTCGCTTTGGCATGGCCGCCATGGGCATCTCTTGGGCGGCAATTTTCACCGTCACGTTTGCACGGATGGATGCGATCGCGATGGGCGCCATGATCGCGGTGCTGGCGCGGCGAGAGAGCGGCCTGAGCGGAGTGAAAAAGGCGGCGCCAGTCGTAGCTGCCATTGCACTGGCTGGCCTAGGCACGGTCGACCTTCTTTCGCGAACTCACTTTCGAGTGGGAGATAAGTTCGCGCTGGCGATTCAATGCACCTTTTTTGTGTGGCTCTGGGGGGCGCTTGTCGTTTTGACTCTGACGGCGGCGCAGGGGGGGGTGCTCCAACGTCTCACCTGCGCGAGCGTCCTGCGCATCTTCGGAAAGTATAGTTATGCCCTGTATCTGTTTCACGGGCATATGAACCGTCTCTTCGAGAAGGTGGGTTTCAATCCAAATCGTGGCGTTATGGTCGGAGGATCAGTTTTGCCGTGGCAGATGGTTTATCTCGCAGCTTCATTTGCCGCTTCCCTGGCCGTCGCATACCTAAGCTGGCACTTATACGAGAAGCATTTCCTCCGGCTGAAGGTTTTCTTTCCAACCCGAAAACGTTCCGCTCCTTCCTCGGCCGGCCAGCCGGCCTTATCTGCACCGGCGCTTCCCATCACATCTGTGGCGGCGAACAGTGCACCCCCGCCGACTTCGCTTTCTCAAGATCGATGAGCTTGTCTTTCGTGACGCCGGGACAAGAAGGATTATGGCGCGGCAAGCCGCTGCTGCGCTGCCTGCCAGCCCTGCTGCCCATCCTAATCCTGGTCGGCACCGGGTTGCATGGTATCGACTTTGGACTGCACTGGGACGAACGACCGTGGCAGATCGGGCCGGTCAAGCATATGATCGCGGCCCGGACGCCGCTGCCAGGCTACTACAACTATCCATCATTCGATTATTGGCTCAACCTTCTGGTCCTCTCGCCCGCCGCACTGTCTTCGGCGAACGGTGGCAACACCGGCGAGCGCCTTTTGCATGCTGCAGATTCGCACAACTATCTATTGCGGCTCAGGACAGTTTACCTGCTCGTTACTTCTCTAACTCTGCTCTGGGTGTACCTGCTTGTGCTGGAGCGGAAGGGATCATGGCTGGAAGCGCTTATTGCGGCCTCCGCCCTCGGCTGCTCATGGGAGGTGACGTATCATCTTCGCTGGGTCGCGACCGATGGGATGCTGATGCAATTCGCGGTCCTGACGGTCCTCTTGACCGTTCACGCCATGCATTGTCGAAGCGACTGGTGGTGGATCGCCGCCGCGGCCGTGGCGGGCCTCGGTTGCGCGACCAAGTATCCCGGCGGCTTGCTTATTCTGCCTGTGTTGCTCGGGACATGTTTTTCCGGAGGCGGTTCCACGCCTGGCCAGACAGTGATCCGCTTTGCAAAAGTGGTGATTATCTTTTTCTTCGTCTATTTGGCCATAACACCAGCGACAATACTGCAACCTGGCAAAGTAGTCGCCGCTGTGTCGTATGAGATGAAGCATTACGCTACGGGTCATGGCGGGCACACGGTGGGGAGGGGACTGGAGCATGCCTGGCGTATGGTCACCTATTTTGCCACGGTGCTTTTTTCCCCTTATTGGCCAGTTGCGCTTTTATTCTTCGCTCTTTCCATCCTTGGAATCGGGAGCATCATCGCCAGGAACGGGCGCGAGGGAATGGTGCTGCTGATCTTTCCGTTATTCTATTTTCTCTACTTCGCCGCCCAACGAGCCATGGTGGTGCGAAATCTTCTTGCCATCGCTCCTTTTCTAGCCATTGCGGCGGCCCGCGGCGCGGCCGAGGTCTCGACTTATCTCTCGCTCAAGCGCGGGCCTATTGCAGAACGATCGTTCGGCCGGAGCGGGATAAATGCTCTCTGGTGCGGTCTGCTTGTGACGGTTCTCTTCGCCAACGCATGGTGGCTCGTGGCAAGCGCGCATTCGATCGTCGATCGGCGGACAGACCGCTTTATTCACGAAACTGGCAGCTACCTTCGGGCTCACCCGAAGACAAGATTCCTTCTCTCGCCTCGAGTGGCACACGATCTACAAACGATCGAGCCTTCCCTTCGCAATCTGACTTCTGAGCCGGCGCAAGCCGACGCCTTCGTGCTTTATGCTCGGGAAGGAATGCGGCGCTGGCACGATTGGCCCGCGAATCACCGTGATCTGACGGAAGCTGTCTTCGGTCCTCGTGAAGTGGATTTTAATATCTACCCGAACTGGTGGGGTGACGATCGTATCATTGTCATGGGGAGCGACCGGGCGAAAGAGATTGGTTTACACATCGCCGGCGTCTCGGAAGATTCGCCGCCGCCGCCGTTGTTGGCTTCCGATCGACTTCCGATCTCAGGCGGGACACCGTCGCGGGTCGATGCTGCGGTGACTCGCAGCTGGTCCCTTCCTTCGATCGACCCGCGTTCCGTTCTAACCCGGGCCGATATCGAAGGCCTCGTCCGCACCCCGATCAAAGGCCCGTTGAGTGGCGGCTGGGAACTGGATGGAGCCGCGACTACATTCCTTGGACAGGACGGAACGGTCATCAGTCTTGCCGTCATTAGCACAAGCGCCTTCGACCTCCAGCGGCATGATCCGGGGAGCAGGGTCGTTTCAGGCGTCGGTTTAAGCGCTTACGCTATTCCCGCCGTTGTCCCTGGAGATGTCCGTCTCTTTGCCCGGAGTTACACCAGCGCAGTGGTTGTTCAGGTTTCCGGCGGCTCAAGTGCCGCTGATCTTGAGGCGAAGCGGCTTGCGCAAAAGGCGCTCGAACGCCTGGCCGCCGATAGTTATAACCGGTAGGAGGTTTGGCGTTTCAGGCAAGAACCCAACAACGTCGCCTGCACTCAAGTATGCTGAGCCTCAATATTACGAGGGAACAGGCGTCGGCCAGCCAGGCTGCCGATATCAAAAGGGACGAGGCGCGGGCTTTATCCTGGGACAAGTGGCTTTGCATGTCTGCCATCGCGGTGGTGCTCGTGGTCGGGACGACGTTGTTTTGCTACGCTCAACCTCTGGCGGACGATTTTGCCCGCGCCTATAAAGGACGATTGCAGGGGGTTTTCCCGGCAATGATCGCCGAATACTTCCACTGGTCAGGTCGCTGGGCTTCTTCTACTCTGAACTACTTCATTACATCCTCCTTCGACCTCGTTCGAGTCTATCGATTGCTGCTGGTCGTCAACGCCGCCTTGCTGGTGGTCTCGATTTTTGCGCTTTTGCACGCTGCCGAGATTGGGACCACGATACGGCAGCGTCTCTGTCTAACGGCGGCGGCGTTAGCGCTCTACTGGGCTGGAATGCCTGATCCGGGCGAGACCGTTTATTGGCTAACGGGAAGCGTCGATAATCTTACGGGGCTATGGCTGTCGCTTCTACTAT
>JBBSHP010000272.1:0-6493 GCA_038232555.1 Bryobacterales bacterium | reverse complement strand
CGTTGAGTATCAGGTTGCGGCCAAATATGGTCTGGGCTTGAGAGGCCTTGAAAGTCGAAAGCAGAACACCACAGAGGAGGAGTGTGAAAGCTAGTTTACGGGGCATGAATTTTGATTCTACCCCGTTTGATTCACCGTTGGAAGCGACCCGGCAGGAATGCCGAGCCGCTTCACTACGGCTTAGTAAGCGGCTGATGGTCAGCGCAATTCGTGCGTAGCCTGTGCTGCTCCTAACGGCGCTCTCGCATCCGCTACAACTGGCGTGGAGTGCTGTTTGCCCATTCCTCCAGGTGAGCCCATAGCTGAGATCACATACTCCGGGTAGGCTGAAATGCCGTGCTCGTGCAGATCGAGACCGTGGTGCTCTCCTTCTGCCGACACTCGCAGCAATCCCATCGCGTTGACTGCATACACCACGGCCATGGCAACCACGAAGGTTGAGACGGTGATGATCACGCTGCCGATTGCCTGGGCCGCCAGCACTGTCGTGCCACCGCCATAAAAAAGACCGCGCAGCGGTGCGGAGTTGTCGGCGGCGAGAGGACCCGTTGCTCCATACTTGCCGCACGCGAACAATCCCAAGGAAAGAGTTCCCCAGATTCCGCATATGCCATGCACCGGAACCGCGCAGATCGGATCGTCGATGCGCAGCCACTCCAGCAGTTCCACTCCCAGAACCACGATCACTCCGGCGATTCCGCCGAGCAGAATAGCGCCGGTCGGACTCACCCAATAGCAGGGACAAGTGATCGCGACTAAGCCAGCCAGGAATCCGTTCACCGTAAAGCTGACGTCCCATTTTTTGCTCAGGAGATATGCATACATCATGGCGGTCAGGCCCGCTGCACAGGCCGCTAGAGTTGTATTCGTTGCCACACGACCGATGCCCTCAAGATCCATTGCCGACAAGGTGCTGCCGGGATTTAATCCGTACCAGCCAAACCACAGCAACAGGCCACCCGAGGCCGCGATTGTCAGATCGTGCGGCATCATGGGGCCACCTCCGTCGCGCTTGAATTTGCGGCCCAGCCTGGGACCAAGCACAATCGCTCTCGCCAGGGCGATCATGCCGCCGATAGTGTGGACCACAGTGGAGCCCGCGAAATCGTGGAAGCTGGTGCCCAGCCAAGGCAGAAAGTTGCCGGTGCTGCCCACGTCGCGAGAAAGCCGTCGGGGCCCCAGGCCCAGTGGCCGATGATCGGATAGATGAACCCCGAAACAGCGAAGCTATACAGCAAGTCGCCCACAAAGCCAGTGCGGCCGACCATCGCCCCCGAAGTGATCGTGGAACACGTATCTGCAAACGCAAACTGGAACAGCCAGAAAGCCAAAAAGAACCCCGCCCGTGGCCTCGTAAGTGGCTGGCGCGCCGTTCAGGAAAACCAGTTTAGTCCGATCATTCCGTTGCCGTGACTGAACATGAACGCGAATCCAAAAGCGTAAAACAGAAGCCCACAGAGACTGGTGTCGACAATGCACTCCATGAGCACATTGACCGTTCCGCGAGACCGGCAGAATCCAGCCTCCAGCATGGTGAAGCCCACCTGCATCGCGAACACCAGGAAAGCGGCCACCAGTGTCCAAAACCGTATTGATCGAAATTGACGATAATCGTTGCCCTTCAAAACCGGATCGGCCGCATATGCCTTAAAGCCCCATCAAGTCGGGGTTGATAAAGATGCTGGCCAGGTCGAGTAGCCCGATTCCCAGGAGTTTCCCGGTCAGCAGGACCCCTCGGTACTGGCGCCATTCCGGATCACGCAGCCGGTTACCCAACCGGGACAGCTTATGAGTCAGCGAGAGCTTGGTAGTAGTTATCAAATAAATGTTTTCTTCTTCAAGATGGAATCTGAATAGGCTCACTCGCCACTCGGCGTGTAGAGCGCGGTTTCTCCGCGGTCATTTGCGCTCGAACACTGCTTTCAAAAGAGGAGGAGTGATGAAAGTGGTCAGCATGATCATCAGTACCAGAGCGGAAAATGTAGTTTGCGACAGGATTGGCTGACCTTGTAGCATCAAAGTGCTTCCCAACCCAGCAAAGATCAACCCGACTTCACCCCTAGGAATCATGCCAACACCGATCACGAGCCGGTCCACGCCTCGCTCCAACACGCCCAAGGCGCAAATTTGTTTTCCGATTACTGCAACCACCGTGATCAATCCCGCAAACGCCAAGACTGGCCCGGAAGAGAAGCTCCGCAGGTTCACGCGGAATCCCATGAGGATGAAGAACACGGGAACGACCAGAGTGGTCAGGGGGAACAAGAGTTCCTGCACCTTACGCTCGCCTCGTTCCAGGAAAGGCTGGTAATGCACTTCTTCGAGGACGACGCCCGCCGCGAATGCTCCGACGATGGGAGCCAGGCCCGCCAGCCCTGCCAGGGTCGCCAGGAAGAAGCAGAAGCAGATGCATAATGCGAGCAACGCTCCGGAGACTTGCAGCCGGGCGGCATGAGCGAACACTCTTTGTGACCAGAATCGGCCCACCACCACCGCCAGAACCAGGAACAGGGACGCTTTGCCAATGATCCAAACCGTCGCCGTCCAACTTAAGCCACTTAATCCGGTCCCGGCCATGGCCGCTGTCGTCAGTCCGCTGATGACCGCGAGCACTACCAACCCGATTACGTCATCGGCCACTGCGGCGCCAAGTATGATTCGCGCCTCCTTGGTATTGGACTTCCCGAGGTCCTTTAGAACCCTCGCGGTAATTCCGACACTGGTCGCCGTCAAGGTTCCGCCAACAAGTAAGTGACTCAACCAGCTCGCATCGGGAATAAGATACTTCGCGACGAAGTAACCAAGCACCATCGGCGCGATCACGCCCAGAGTCGCAACCAGCAAAGAAGACCATCCCACTGCCAGCAGTTGAACCAGATCCGAGTCTACACCGACTTCGAAAAGCAGGAGAATCGCTCCGATTTCCGCAAGAATACTTAACGGCGAACTGTTCTTCAATGGATCGAGTACGGTAACGCCGAACAGGTTCAGGTTGCCGAGGAGCACGCCCATGAGCAACTCGCCCAGGACCGGGGGTTGTCCCAGCCGCCCCATCAGTTCGCCTCCGAGTTTGGCGGCGACGATGATCAGGGTTAGAATCATCATCGTCTGCCGGACAACTTCGCCGATGTCTATGTTTTGCATATTCGCTACGGAACGGTCAGCGAGGTAGAGGTCCAGCGCCGACTGATGCGGCGGACCCTAACGATATTAAAGAATGCTCTCGCCCTCTTCGCCGCTGCGAATACGAATGGCCTCATCGATTGAAGAGACAAATATTTTTCCATCGCCGATCTTCCCGGATTTCGCCGCTGCGATGATGGTCTCGACGATCTCCTTCGCTCGGCTGTCGGCGACAACCAAGTCCAGCTTCACCTTGGGCAAAAGGTCTACCGTGTATTCGTTACCGCGATAGGTTTCGGAATGCCCCTTCTGGCGTCCGTGGCCTCGCACCTCGGCGATCGTCATCCCTTCTACGCCAATGCCGTGCAACGCTTCTTTTACCTGATTCAGCTTGTGAGGTTGAATGATCGCCTCGATTTTTTTCATGGATTCCCCGTCCTCTTGCGTAGAAGTTATCGTGCCTTTACCACCGCCGAGCCAGTGCGCGCGGAGTTCGGCCGGTGCTTCAAGAAATTCCAAAACGCAGCGAGACTAATGCCGGCTATGACCGGAAAAGTGGGCGCGCCCGCTTTGAGCAGCGCAGCCCCCACCACCAGGCACGCGCCGAAAAAGTATTTCCATTTCATTTCCAGATCACCATAATCGCGCTCAGGATGGTCACCAAAGCTACCAGAGCAATTGCCGGCGACTTCAGTGGTTTGTTCCATTCCGGCTTTTGGCTTCCATCGCGCCGCTTCTGCCGGATGTCTTGCAATTGCTTCCTGGCGATGGATAGTTCCCAACCATTGCCAGCCAGATTGACTGCCTTGAGGGTGTCTGCTTCAGCCCGCTCCAGCGCGCGCAGACGATAGAGCAGTTCTGAATACTTCATCTGCGCAAAGAAGTGCATCTCATCCATTTTCACGGCGGCCTCCAGCGTGTCCATGGACTTGTACACATCGAAATTCATGGCATACGCCACGCCTAGACAGGTTCGCAGATCCGCTGAAAGGGGATGTTCTTCACATGCCCTTTCTAGAAAGCCGATATACGCTTTCAGTTCCGCCGGCAAGACCGTGTGAGGGTCTCGCCAGGGAACCGGCAGAGGGCGTACAGGGCGATCGAGAGCTGGAACCTGCACCGTCCGGATCGGTTGGAGCGCGGCCGACATCTTACGACGCTCCTACCGAGCTCGCCTTGAGCTCGAACTCGGGATAACACAGCGCCCCCATTTCCGGCAGGTCCAGACCTTCCAGTTCCGACTTCGCGCTAACCCGCTGGCCCACCACCGCGTCAACGACCAGGTTGAGTACGAAGCTGAACGTGAATACGAAGCCGATTAGAGTGGCCACGCCAATCAACTGAGCCACTAGCTGCCCGGCATCGCCGTAGAACAGACCTGTGACATTGCCGTTCACGCCGTTCCAGGAGCCTCCGTAATTACTCTTGCCATCCGCGAACAAGCCGACGCAAATCACGCCCCATAATCCGTTTGTGCCGTGAACCGAGATGGCGCCTACTGGATCGTCAATCTTCATTACTTTCTCGACGAACTCGACCGACAGGCACACCAGGACGCCCGCGATCAGCCCCAGAATCACGGCTCCCACCGTGTTCACGAAGCCGCTGGGTGCGGTGATTGCCACCAAGCCCGCCAAGAGACCGTTCCCTGTCATTGACGCATCCGGTTTCCCATAACGCATCCACATGTACAGCATCGCGCCGAAAGAACCTGCCATTCCGGCCAGCATCGTATTGACAGCGATTGAACCGATACGCAGGTTGCCGTTGCCTGATGCGCCCAAGGTCGAGCCGGGGTTGAATCCAAACCAGCCAAACGCCAAAATAAAGCAACCCGTGAGTACGATCAGCAAGTCGTGACCGGGCATCGCAACCGGTTTACCGGTGCGGGTGAACTTGCCGATGCGCGGTCCGACGATCATCGAGACCGCGAGCCCGGTAATGCCTCCCACTGCGTGCACCACGCCCGATCCCGCGAAGTCTGCGTAACCGTGCCCCAATCCGAAGTTTGCTCCTAAATTCGCCAGCCAGCCACCACCCCAGGCCCAATTCGCAAAAAGAGGATAAGTGAAGGCACCCATCACGAAGGAGGAGACAAGGAACGCGGCGTACTTCCAGCGCTCGGCCGCTGCCCCGGTCACGATGGTTAGCGCGGTATCCATAAACACCATCTGGAATAAAAACAGAACCATGACGAACACATCATAGCCGCCGCCGTGGGTCAGAAAATAGCCGCCTTGACCCCACAACCCGAAAGGTTTGCCGAAGACAGTAATCACGAATTCCCGGCTAAGCACGGGTGAATTTCCCAGGTTTGCGATACCGCCAACGCCGCCTTCCTGGATTGCGAATCCGATCAGCCAGTAGGCGAGCATGCCAACGCCATACACCATGAAGTTCATCATCATAGTGTGGTTGCCGTTTTTGGCCCGGCACAGGCCAGCCTCGACTATGGCGAACCCGGCCTGCATGAACATGACCAGAAAACCTGCCACCAGAGTCCAGACGAAATTGATAGCAATCTTGTTTTGACCGATTTGGTTCGCGATATCGGCGATCGTTAGCCCCTTCGCCTTGGGCGTCTTGTCGGTGATCGGGTCGGCCACAGTGATGTCGGAAACATTGCCTGTGAGACTACCGTCCGGATCGCCGTTGGAACGAGCCTTGGTATCCGGCGCGGCGATAGCCTTAAGATCCGCGTCGGTGATCGACACTGGAGTGGGAGAAGGGGTAGCTGCGGGCGGAGCGGCCGCCGGGGCGGGCTGATTCGGAGGGGGTGCCGCTGCTGGGCTCTGAGCGGCCCCGAAGGGCGCCAGACTCAAGATCAGTCCAAGTAGTAGCGTAGTTTTTTTCATGGATTATTTCCTCCAGATCGCCTTGTTCAGGTAGCCGCGGTTAAGAACGCCGATGATCCCCACCAAGCTGACAGCGATGCCCAACAACACCATGACCATGCGGCCTTCGACGCTAGATGTTAAGCCGAGGCAGGCCACGCTGATCAAGAAACCCAACAACGTCACGATGACTCCCGCGATAATCATTTCCTTTTCTCCTCGTTCCGGAGCCGTGCCGCGAGCCGGCTATGCATCCTGGTTCTCCCACGGTTTGCACTTCAAAAAAAAGAAAACTCCAACGCCGAGTAACACCAACGCGCCCAGTGCGAGCATCATCCCGCCGCCGGCAAAGGCGCCTGCCAGTAGGACAAAGCCGACCAGCGTAAAGAAGATCGCAACTGCTTGTGTAGAATTCGCTCCCATTTACTCCTCCTGATTGAAATTAGGAACCGGTGTGACATGGACCACTCCTGCCACTGCTTGGATCTTTAGTTCACTCGTTAGCCGAAGCTGTCAGACGTTCGTTTGGCCATTGT
>JBBSHP010000271.1:0-6496 GCA_038232555.1 Bryobacterales bacterium | reverse complement strand
TATCCGCCTCAGTGATGCTTCCCCGTGCCAGGGTCAGTTCCAGGCGTCTTTGGCGACGGCGGCCAACTACTAGAGTTTGGAATTGCTGGGTGAGAGCGGGACTGGCGGGAGCGCCCGCTGCATCCGCCGCCCGGGCGCTACTGGCTGCGGTTGACCCGGATGAGTCGGACTGGGCTGCGCTGGGCGGTGCGGCGACCACATCCAGTAAATGCCGCATGTCGCTGGTTCCCAATTGGCCGATGCCGGGCGCCTCCCGTGCCATCTGCTTCAGTTGCGCCTCGCTGACCTCGCGCCTGGCCCGGTTAGGCGCTGGCCGCACCGTGGGGAGCGCCGAGGTGCTTCCCTTCGACAGCAGGTCGATCACTGCGTCTTCAACCTGGCTGTTATTCGGTAAGCTGCCGTGTCCCTCCTCGACATAATAAGTTTGACCGGGAGGAATATTCTCCAGTTCGGCGAATGCCAGCGGGACTGTGCCGTCCCCATCCGGGGAGACGACATACGTAAACTCGCCTCCTTGCACATTGAGATCCACCACCGTCGGCTGGTTCACGCCTGCGATCAGATAATACTTTTCATTCGCTGGGGCAAGTTTGTCGATCACTCCTTTGACCCCCGCCAGCAAATCGGCGCGTGGCTGGGGCCCATCTTTCGGCCAGGCCTTGGGATCGTACAAGTTCAGCTTGTTGAACTTCTCAGGCGAAGGGAGCATCTGATACAGACCTGGAAAAGTATTGAACACATCTCGCGCGAGTTGTTCGGGAGTATGAAAACGATCCACTTTACAGATCTTCTGCACCACATCGTAGGTGCCCCGAAAGGCTTGTGCGGGGGCAAACGAGCCGCCATTTGGCGTACCCAGCATAATGATCCGGGCGATTTTCTCTTTGACCGCGGGGAACGCAATCCGCGCCACTAATCCTCCCATGCTGTGCGCCACGAGAGTGACCGGCTTCTCCTCTTTTTTCAAGGCATCCGCCAGGATCTTGCCCGAATCCGCCAGGCTGATGCGCCAGTCATAGGGGAAGAAATCGGCATCGAATCCGGCGATCTTCAGACGCAGCTTGAGCTTGAGATAAGCAAGCAAGATCGCACCGGAGGGAAAGTAAGCGGAATTGCCGCCGTTAAGTTTTAATTTTGTCAGCAGTCCAAGCGCAATCTCGATTGGATTCACCCACAGAATATCGTGAATCCCGAGAAGCGCCTTTTTCGCGAGCGTGGAGCCCATGATCCCCGGCAGAATCAGCACCCGCGGCCCACCCCGTACAGACCGTACAGCGGCGTGACGGGACAGGTCGCGGAGTTGCGCATAGCTTTCGGGGCCGAAGTAGTCCTGGAGCAGTCCGGGACTGTTGTCAGTGAGAAGTTCACGCTCAATCTTGTCTGTGGGAAGGCCATACGCCGTCAATTGCGGTGCCGGGGCGGTTGCGGTGTCCGGCTGCGCTGCTTGCGGCGTTCGCTTGGCAACTGGACGCGTGTTCTGTCGCTTCTTTTTCGGTTGGGTGCTTTTCCGGGCCATGTCCTGGAAATCTAACACATTCAAGTGACTTCACGCATCTGTGGGGGCGGCATTCCCGCTCTGCAACTTGACCCCGCGTGGTGCTGCCTATTATGATGAATACAAAGGGCAATTGCAGGCAGACGGTTGATGGGCAGAAGACCAGCACTTACGCGCCGTACTATCGACGTTCTGCATTCGATTGTCGAATCGTACATTGAGACTGGCGAACCGGTTGCGTCTCGCACGATTTCCCGTGGCTACGGCGACGCCCTAAGCGCCGCTTCTATCCGCAATGTGATGGCTGATTTGTATGATGAGGGGTACCTCTCGCAGCCGCACACATCCGCCGGTCGCATCCCGACTGCGAAAGCCTTCCGGAGTTACGTCGAAAATCACGTGCAATCTCTCGGGGAACGTCGCGTTCTTGCGCCGGAGTTGCAGCGGTTGCGCGCCGAACTCGGACACTTGGCCACCACGGATGCGCGCATTGAGCGCTCCTCTCGTATTCTGACGCAGATGACCCGAAGCGTGAGTATTGCGGCGGCGATTCCCACCTCGGCCCAGACCTTGGATCAGATCGAGCTGATTGCCCTGGCGGACAGGCGCGTGCTCATGATTGTGATCACACGGGATCAGATGGTCCGCAATCGTGTGGTCGCGTTGGATGAGGCCACTTCTCCGGAAGAACTCATCTCCATCCGCAACTACATCAACAGGAACTTCGCAGGTTGGAAGTTATCCGAGGTTCATATCGAGCTGCGCAGGCGCCTGGATCAGGAGAGCGCCGCATACGATGCCTTGCTGCGAAAGCTGACGCTGCTGTATGCAAATGGGCTGTTTGAGATTGACTCTTCACCCGAAGTTCATCTGGAAGGCGCCAGCTATCTGGTCGGTCTCGATCTGCACTTGACACGTGAAAAAATGCGCGAGCTGTTTAGCGCCCTTGAGGAGAAAAAGCGAATCCTCCATTTGCTCGAGCGCTTTCTCGAGCAGCCCGACGGAGAACTGGCATTCCAGGTCGGCTTGGCGGACGTACACCCCAGTATGGGAGAGCTTTCGCTAATAGGAGTTTCCATCGCCTTGCCGGGCGGAATGTCGGCGAAGATCGCGGTGCTGGGTCCGACGCGCATGAATTACGAAAAGGTGATCTCGGCTGTTTTACACATGGGTCAAGCGTTTCAAAACATTCCGGCTTGAGTCGTTGCGCGATTGGAAGCCGTCACAATTTTTCAAATCCTACACTGGAATAATAAATATGAGCAAGTTTACTGTCGAAGAGCAGCAACCGCCGGCGCAACCAAGGGGTCCGGCGCCTGGTCAGAGTCAGGCTGGCACAAATCCGGCTGGCAGTGATCCAGCGGGTACTACCCAGACCCCTTCCTCCGGAGACGCCGCACTCGACTCAGTAACTCTGGAACGCGATAATTTACTGGCGGAACGCGCTGATTTGCAGGAACGCCTGGTTCGGCGGCAGGCCGAGTTCGATAACTTCCGGCGCCGGGCCGAGCGCGAGCGTACGGAGGTGGTGGAGTACGCCAACACCGAAACCATTCGCGCGCTGCTGCCGATCCTTGACGATTTCGAGCGTGCTCTCAAGATCGAGTCGTTTGACAAGGAGTATTCGCGGGGCATGGAGCTGATCTATCAGCGTCTGTCGGAGTCGTTCAAGAAACTTGGGTTGGAGCCGTTCGAGACGGCCGGACAAACTTTCGACCCGCACGTGCATCACGCCGTCGAAATGGTTGAGAGTAGCGACCACGCCGATCACACCATTTTGGATGAGTACCAACGCGGGTACAATTTCAAGGGTAAGTTGTTGCGACCCGCCATGGTGAAGGTAGCTGTCCAGAAGACATGAATGTGACCAAACGCGATTATTACGAGGTGCTCGGCGTAGCACGGGAGACGGACGATTCCGGGCTGAAGAGCGCTTACCGCAAGCTGGCGCTGAAGTACCATCCGGATCGAAATCCGAACGATCATGAGGCCGAAGAGCAATTCAAGGAGGCCGCCGAAGCTTACGCAATTTTGAGCGATCCACAAAAGCGCGCAGCCTATGACCGCTTTGGACACCAGGGTGTGCAAGGGGCTGGAGGCGTAGATCCTTCCTCTTTTGGCGATTTCGGCGATATCTTAGGCGACCTGTTTGGCTTCGGGGACCTATTCGGTGGAGGAGGTGCGGGCCGTCGCCGTAATCGCACCCAACGGGGCGAAGACCTCCGGTACGACCTGGAGATTGATTTCAACGACATGATGCAGGGCATGAGCGCCGAGATTCAGGTGCCCCGCATGGACAACTGCGAACGCTGCGGCGGAGCCGGCGCGGAAAAGAACGACGGTCTTACTACCTGTCCGATGTGCCATGGCCGTGGCGAGGTTTTGTACCAGCAGAGCTTTTTGCAGATCCGAAGAACCTGTGGGCAGTGCAACGGCCGGGGACAGATCATCCGGCGGCCCTGTTTGGCATGCCGCGGCGATGGTCAGATCCGCAGCGAGCGCAAATTGAAGGTCAACATCCCGGCCGGGGTCAGCACGGGCACGCGTCTACGGCTTTCGCAGGAGGGTCAACCGGGCCCCAACAACGGGCCGCCCGGAGACTTGTACGTTTTCATCAAGGTGAAAGAGCACCCGATCTTCGAGCGCCAGGATCACGATCTGCACTGCACCGTCCCGGTAAATGTCGCACAGGCGGCGCTGGGCACCGAAGTCGATCTTATGACGCTGGACGGTCTGCAGAAGGTGAAGATCGGGGAGGGAGTTCAGGCGGGAACAAGGATCAAAGTGCGGAATCTAGGGGTCCCGCATCTGCAGGGTACCGGCCGCGGCGATCTGTTTGTTCACGTGGACGTGCGTGTCCCCAGCAAGCTCTCGAAAGATCAACGCCGCCTGTTTGAGCAGCTCCGGGAAACGCTGCCGGCACAAAACGAACCGCATGAGAAGAGCATCCTCGACAAGGTGAAAGAATACTTCACGTGAGCGTCAAATACGAATCGGCCGGCCATCGACGAGTTCCGCAAACCAGCGCTCGCGCGCCTGGCGATAGCGGGGCCGTAAAGTGAATTCATCGTGCTTGGTAAGTTTCAAGCACGTCCAAGCGGCTGTATCGCAGAAACTTTCACACACGTACTCGCGCCACTTGGGATGCGCAGCCACGTTGCCGTCGCGTCCGCACTCTTGCACCAGATCGAGTTTGCGGTACTCCGCGGACCAGCCTAGCTCGCCTTGCGCTCCCCGCTGGAACTCGTCGCCCAGCAGCCCTGCATAACTGTCCCGCCGCGGATTCCCGAGGCGCACCCACGCGAAGTGGAACACCTCATGAATCAAAATGCGCGCAAGGTCAACAGGCTGGGTAAGCAAATCGCTGTCCAGGATTACAATGCGTTGCGGTATGTTGGTACCCGCGTGGATCGGCTCGCCTCCCGCTTTCCTGGAGTAAAGCTTGCCGCGATGAGCTACCAGCGCGGGCCGGAACTGCAGCGTGACGGGTAGACCTTCCAGGTGCGGAAGTAGCTCTGCGGCGGCTTCAACGAGCGGACGATGGCTTGGGAGGCACCGGAACGCCGGTTTGGGGTTTGAAGAAATCGGGATTTTCCACCTTCACTTCATAGCGCTTTTGGAGACCCGCCATCCATTCATTAAAGTCTTTTCGCTTCATCTCTTCGTAGATTTGAACGCGAACTTCCTCAAATGGAGGTGTTTTCACTTCTTCGAGACGGATCAGGTAGAACCCATTGGCCTGCCGCAGCGGTTCGGTCACCTGTCCCGGCTTCAAATCGAACACAGCTTTCTTAATCTCTTCCGGGTACGCGCTATTCCGTTTGAGAGCTGAAAAATCGCCCCCCTGACTGGCGGATTCCTTGTGATCCGAGTTGTCTTTGGCCAGTTGAGCGAAATCTGCGCCGGAGTTCAATTGCTTTCGCAAATCTTCAACTTTGCGTTTGGCTTCGGCCTCGGTGAGAGACTTCTTGGTCTTAGGATCCGCGCTGGCCACCGGATTCGCAACAAAGGCGACGTAGATCACCTTGATCTTGGCTTCCTGATAACGGTCGGGATGCTCTTTGTAGAACTGCTCCTGCTGGTCCGGAGTGGGATTCATCTGAAAGTTGCTGACCTGGTTGATCTCGGCTTGCGCCATGGCCTGTAGACGTTCATAGGCCAACGCTTCTTTGAGAGGCGATTGCTGATCCAATTTAGCCTTGGCAGCCTCACCCGCCAGGTAGCGCGTAAGCAACACCAGGCCCAGGGATTTGGGATTGCTTTGGATCGCAAGGTGCATGTCCGGGGGGAAGTCTTCCAATAATTTCGAAACTTCAGCGGCGGTGTATTTCTTGCCGTCTACCTCAGCAACAATCGCGTCGGGCGAGACGGGCTTGGTTGCGTTGGGTGTCGCGGCTGGCGGAGTTGCCGCTGAGAGTGATCCGTGGGAGGGGGCGGGTGCGATTTGGCTCCACCCGGCCGGCATAGCCAGAACAAGGACTACCGTAGCTAATTTCATTGAATCGTGAATGCCGTATTGATAATGTCGCTCTGCTCTTGTTGGTGACGTTTCAGGGATCCCGCCGCAGTACTGGCGCTCTCCGCACGTCCTATGTATTTCAGCACGCGCCCTGTCCCTTCCAGAATGGATCGCATACGGTCGTCAAAGAAGTGCCAGGCGCCCATGTTACGTGGCTCTTCCTGGACCCAGGCAATCTCGGCACCGGGGTAGCGCTCCAATTGACCCACCACTTCCGCCGCGGGCAGAGGATACATCTGCTCCACACGCGCGATCGCGATGTTTCCAATTTTACGCTCCTCTCGCGCGGCCAAAAGATCGTAATACAACTGGCCCCAACACAAAAGCACTCGCTTCACCTGACCGTCATCTGCAATCGCAGTATCGGGCAGCACTTCGTGGAACCCGCCTGAGGTCAGGTCGTCAATCGTAGATACTGCCTTGGCGTTCCGCAGCATGCGCTTGGGAGTGAAAACGATCAGCGGCTTGCGCAAACCCCGGCG
>JBBSHP010000270.1:0-6517 GCA_038232555.1 Bryobacterales bacterium | reverse complement strand
GTCCCTGTTTATGCGATTCTTCTGCAATGGCACGCAGGATCTGAACGTCGAGCCGGTTGAACAACATGCCGGCCTGCCCCGATTCGAGAATCGCCTTGATCCCGTCCACCCCGTCTTTTTTCAACTGGGCCACTTGACTGCGGGCCTCCTCCGGAGTGACCGGCATTCTTAAAGTCTGTTGCTCAATGACTTTCCGCGCAGCTTCGGGCAGCGATTTAAAATACTCGGTTCCATGCCCTCCGGCGGTGGTGAACATGGGGCCGCATAGCAGCAGCTCGGCACCCAGCCGCTGGCCCAGAAGCGACCGACGCTCGCAGTTTGAGGAGATCATCCAGAGGATCACCAACGCTCTTTACGGTGGTAACGCCGCTGTACAAATACGCGGCTAACTCACGGGGCATGACCTGGTCCGGCTTGATGGGGTTCGCCGAATCATAAAAACCCCCAGGCGCGCCCAAGTGAACATGCACATCGATGAGGCCAGGCAACAGCGTCTTGCCCGCGGCTTCCAGTAGGTCTTCCTTGACAGCGGCCGGATCAGGCGTGTTGCCGTTGTAAACCTCGGCGATTTTTCCATTCCTGATCAGGACGCCGCCCGATTCGATTACCGGACCGTTGCCGACGAAGATGCGAGCATTCCGGATCAACAGCGTCCGGTTCCGGCGGTTGGCTCGTTCAACAATCAAGCTCTTGGTTACGCTCTCGCGACTGTAGGCCTGGTAGGTTCCGAGCACCAGAAAGGGTGCGAGCACGGCGAGAAGCCACAGCTTGGAACTAGCCTTGAGCTTTTCATCCTTCTCCCAGCGAAACAGCTTGAGACTGATGAAGAATGCCAGTACCGCGGCCAGCAGCAAGGCCAAGGCCGGGTAGGCGTTCTGCCCCAGGCTTTCATTGCGGATGAGGATCGATTGCAAACCCGTGGCCATGTAGGTAGCCGGCAAAAAGTGTGCAGCGATCTGCACCCAAGCGGGCAGGATCGTAAGTGGGATGGTCGCTCCGCTCAGCATCAACATAGGCAGGTAGAGTAGCTGAATCACGATTTGGCTCTCCTGCATGGAATTCACCACGGATGCCACGATCAATCCCAAGCACCGGAAAGCGATGACGCTGAGACACAGAAAGATGGCGAGTGAGAGCCAGCGTTGCGGGACATCCATGCCGTACAATTCATGCGCGAGCACGAACATCAGCAGGGCTGATGGCAAGTAGTTAATCAAGCCCCCTACGATGGATGCGACTAAGATTGGGCCTGCGGAAATGGGAGCCACTTTGAAACGCCGCAGAATATTCTGCTCACGCTCGACCACCGACCGGATCCCTGCTCCGAAAAAGCCGGAGCCGAGAATGCCGATAGTGAACACCATGGTCAGCACTTGGGCGATGGCCCCGCCACGCTCCGCATGGTAGAGAGACGCAAACATGAAGAAGAAGACGAGAGGAAACGCGTAGTTGAAAAAGATGACTCCGCGATCGCGGAAGGTCAGTTTGAGGCTGGTAGAGATTTGTGCCAGGTACGGTTTCATTCGCGCAGCCTCTTTCCGGTTAACTCGATGAACACGTCCTCGAGGGTAGGCCGTTTCAGGTGGATATCCGCCAGTTCGAGGCCGCGCTGGTCGATCCACTTCACGAGCTCCACAATCGCTTTGGCGGGTTGCGAAGACTGCATCGTGAGTAGCCTGCCGTCTTTAGCCAGGGTAAATTGCTCGGAAGCGAGGGAGGGCGGGAATTCTGCGACAGGGATGGGCTGAACGCACTCGATCTCAATCCGAGTTTGACCCAGCGTTTGGGCCTGTATTTCGCGGGGCGTCCCGATCGCGATCACTTTCCCAGCGTCCACAATGGCCACCCGGTCGCACAGCTTTTCGGCCTCTTCGATGTAATGGGTAGTGATGAGGATCGTGCGTTTGGCGTCTTTCATCTCCTGAATCAGTCCGTGAATCTCCAGGCGCACCTGCGGGTCCAGACCAGCAGTGGGTTCATCGAGAAAGATGATGTCGGGATCGTTGATGAGAGCCAGAGCCAGGGCCACGCGCTGCTTCTGTCCGCCGGAGAGACGGCTGTAGTACGTGTCGCGTTTGTCGGAGAGTTTCAGCCGGTCGAGCAATTTATCACGATCGACGCTGCGCGAATAGAAAGCGGCAAACAGCGACAGCGCCTCGTGAACTTTGATCTTGTCCGGCAGATTGGTGGCCTGGAGACAAACGCCGAGGCGATCTTTCAGTTCGCGGACTTGCACGCCGGGGTCGAAGCCGAGCACACGGACATCCCCTTGTGTGCGCGGCCTGAGCCCCTCCAGAATTTCGACGGTGGTGGTCTTGCCGGCGCCGTTGGGCCCGAGCAGCCCGAACACCTCGCCTCGGGCTACCTCAAAATCGATCCCGCGAACGGCCTGAACTTCGGCGTAGTTCTTCTTCAACCCACGAACGAAGATGGCGGGATCATCCGAGTTCAAGCCGGCACCGCGGCCTCCACCAACACGTGAATCGCCTCGCGGCAGAAGGCAGGGAGGTCTTCCGGCTTACGCGACGTCACGAGGTTGTTATCCACCACGACTTCGCTGTCCTCATAGCGGGCGCCGGCGTTGATGACATCGTCTTTAATGGCGAAGAAGCAGGTGGCGCGGCGGCCTTCGAGCACGCCTGCGGAACACAGCACCCAGGGGCCATGACAGATCGAAGCGACCAGTTTACCTTGGCTATTGATGTCCTTGATGAATTGGAGGGCTTTGGGATAGCGGCGAATGACGTCCGGCGCATAACCCCCGGGAACCACGACACCATCGAATTCATGGGCATTCACCTGATCGTAAGCCTTGTCGGCTTTGGCCGGGTAACCGAGCTTGCTGGAATAGGTTTTACCCGCTTCTGCGCCCACCATGACGCATTCCGCACCCGCTTCTTTGAGGCGGAAATAGGGATACCAGACTTCCATCTCCTGGTAGTGATTGTCGACCAGAACTGCGATTCGTTTGCCTTTGAGATCCATAGCTCCATTATTGTACTGAAGGAGGGAAGATGAGCGAGAGATTCGGACGGGCGTGGTATTTTGGTTTGTTGGGCGCGTAGCTCAGTTGGTTAGAGCGCCTGCTTCACACGCAGGAGGTCGCAGGTTCGAGTCCTGCCGCGCCCACCATTAGCATCAATAGCTTACGAGCGGTGGACGCAAAAATAGCCCACCCATTTGCCCCACCCACATCGCGTTGCTTCGTGGATCGAAGGTGCGTATACTGCGGCTATGGCAGAGAACGCTATTGCGCCTTTCAGTTCCTTCGAATCGCTCGAGAACAACCCAGGCCCGCTTGAACAACCTCTGGATTTCAATATCAGAGGTCTCGGACGCCGCCTTCCGCGAACCGAGGCCCCAGAGGGTTGGGTAAAAAAAATCGAACGCAGCCGCGAAGGCAAAGTGTGGGTCGGGTTCTTTCATCTCTGGACCACGGACGGGCACCGCCGCCGCGTGCGTACGAAGAAAGAAAAAACGCTCGGACCGGCTTCGATGCCAAAACACGAGGCACAACAAAAGCTGGCCGCGTACATCGAAGAATACACCGGGAAGGTCGCAAAACAAGGCGATGCGATCGCTACGTTCAGTGATCTGTGGATGGCCTTCTGTGCGGTGAAGTCTGGCCAATGGTCAAAGAAGACGAAGGAAGATCTCCGGTACCTTTTTGCGAAGCACGTTATACCGATCATTGGAAGCCAACCGCCGCGTGAAGTGACGCTGACATCGCTGCAGTTGCTCCTCAACAAAATGGCGGAGGATGGTTATCGAAAATCCTCTGTCGAAAAAGTTCGCACGCACACCAGGGCTTGCTTCGAATACGCGACGGATGAAGACGTGATCGAGAAAAATCCCACACGGAAACTCGTTATGCCGAACGTCAAAAAGAAGTCTTGCGAGCGCTTTCTGAGCCTGGATGAACTTCGTGCCCTGCTCTCTCAAGCTTCATCTCGCGAACACGTGGTCTTGCGGATTCTGGCCGTTTGCGGCTTGCGGCCAGCCGAGATCCTCGTGTTGCGGATCGAGGATTTCGAGGGGACGCAACTCCGAATCGACGAAGCTCTGAAGGAGCGCCAGAAAGGAGAGGATCGGATCGGCGAGACAAAGACAGCCGAAAGTGACAACTACGTTCCCGTGCCGCCGGATCTGGCGCGCGAGATTGAAGCGTGGATCGCGGGCCAGCCAGATCGCAACAATCCTCGGGCCTTCCTCTTTCCAAACTCATCTGGCACAGCGTTCGGTGTTGGCAACTATCTGAAGCGGCATTTGAAACCGCTGGCGGAGAAAGTCGGGATCCACGATCTTACCCATCAGGCATTCCGGCGCACTTCATCCACTCACATGCAGAACCACGCGACCGTCAAAGATATGCAACGCCACCTCCGGCACACCGACCCCCAAACTACTCTGAAGCATTACGCCAAGTTCATCCCCGAGAGCTTACGCACGGCTGTTGCCGCTTTGGACGCGCAGATCACAGGAGCGCGGACTACATCTAAGTAAGTGCCTAGGATTCCATTTGTCAGCGCGGGCTAGCCGTTTCCGTTGCGAACGAGCTTAAGGAAAACTGCACTACAGGCTGCCCCATGGGGCGGGCCAGCCGCATGCTCACGGGAACATTTGACAGAATCGTGCCGATGCCGTAAATAAGAAGGCATGCTCAACCACAAGGGCGAACGAGGCGCGATGGAGCTATTGAATGGAAGCGGTCACGGAAGCCCCTTGACGCCCGTTACGCGCGACACACTCCCTATCCGACAGTTGGTTCGGGCCCGAGATGTAGCGAAGAAGTTGGGCGTCAGCATTTCTTGGGTGATTCAGCACGCATCTGGCAAGCGTAGGCCTTATCTTCCGGCCATCAAGATGGGATCCGGGCGAAGCCCCTTGAGGTTTGACCCTGTCGATGTCGAAAAGTTTATCGATGACGGCAGGTATGTGGCCGGCCAGCGAGCTAGGACATAGATAATGGATCTTTTTACGTTCATGTCAGTTCGGAAGTTAGTCGCCCAGCGGGTCGAAAGGTCGTCATCGGAGGAAATGGGGTTACATGCGAATCGAAAAAAATGAACGGATTGCCGGACTTCCGGCGTTACAGGTGCGTCGCCTCCTTAGGGAAATAGGGGAGAGCCACATTGACGGCGATGCCATTGCGAAGATCCTTGTCCAGTCGAAAGGTGTGGCGAACAAGGCGTTGGCCATCTTGCTCCGCAGCGGGTTACTTGTTGAAGATAACGGCAAATACACGCTCACTCTGACCGGGAGGGCTCTCGCTGCCGCCACGGCCGCTAAGCCACTCCTGACGAAGACCGCCGAGCGGCTGGTGAAGGATGTAGTGTCCCGCGCGCGCTTAGTAAATGAGGCTGACCCTTTCGCTTATTGCGTAGAACTAATCGGGATCTTTGGCAGTATGGCTTCCGGCAAGGAACGTCCGAACGACGTGGATATCGCGTGCAAACTCGTGCCGCGCTATGATGACGAGGAACTACAAATGGCGCTTGAGAACCTACGAAGAGAGACAAGGCGAGGTAGATTTGCCAACACGTTGGAGTGGGCGTACTGGCCCCAGCTGAGGTTTTGAAGTATCTGAAGAATCATTCTAAAAAATTGTCGATCCATCCTTTTGATGAAGCGATTAGGATCGACCCGAACTGTAGAATTCTGTATGATAAGAGGACGGTTGACTCACCTGCTTTCCGCTGAAATGCGGCTCGCACGAGTTAACATTGTCAATGCATCAAAGGTGACGGGCGGGCCACGCCGCAAGCGCCGTGGCTTGAGACATTCGACTAAAGACGTCACTATGCAGATCACGCTGGAACTTCCGGAAGACATCGCAAGGGGCTGGAGTCCAAGTGGAAGGACCTGCCTCGTGCGGCCCTGGAAAGCCTCGCACTCGAAGCTTATCGGTCCCAGGTGCTTACGGCAGGTCAACTTCGCAGGCTGATCGGTCTCGAAACGCAAATGCAAGTGGAAGCCTTTTTGAAGGAGCACGAAGTCTACGACATGACATGGGCGGATTTCGAGAAGGACCGGGAAACACTCCGCCAGCTCCGAGCGCGACACGTTCTTTGAATCGCTCAAGACATAGTCGTTGTGGTTGACACTTCGCCAATCAACGAACAATCCTGTGCGAGACTGGCCGTCGGGACGCCCGTGAAATGATGGAATGAGGAAAGGTGGTTAGGCGCAAAAAAAATGCGCCGACTCGTCGGCCTGACCACCTGACGCCTTCCGCCGATCTGAGGCCCAGGGGAACGAGGAAAAGCGGTTCCATTCCAGAATGTGCGTCGACTCCGCGGGGAATGTTCCTCCTGGATGGCAGGGACTAATTCAGTGGTAGAATGCCAGCTTCGCGTTCCCTGCCTTTAATTTCAACATGCTGGATATCCGCTTGACTCAGGTAACCGCTGCGGAACTGGTTTTCGCGCTGGTTGCTGGTTTCGGGTGAACAATCAGGTCATAGGTCACGGGATCGACGGCCACAGCCTGTTGCGCCAGTCGGAAGAAAAGCTTGCCT
>JBBSHP010000269.1:0-6520 GCA_038232555.1 Bryobacterales bacterium | reverse complement strand
TGTTTTGAAGAGTAGCGCGGACGTGCCGGCGTCGCCGAGTGCCTTTATGTATCTTGGGGGTGGATATGGTGCCTGGTATCCATTTTCGGACGGCGTGGTCTACGACAGCTTTGGGAGCACGGTGCGCTACACCGTGGGCAACCCTTCGCAGCCCCTGGACGAGTATCATCTCTACAATGTTTCGTCGCAGACGGGGGAATGGGCGGCACGGATCAACGGGCTCTTACAATACGAGAGCACGAGCAATAGTGTGACTTTTCCGAGCGCACCTTATATCGGAGCAAACAGTGAAGGTGGTCGATTCGATGGAGATATCGCGGAAATCATCATCTACGACCACGTCCTGAGCGAGGATGAGAGGCGCGAAGTCGTCCATTTTCTTGATTCGAGATATTTGGTCCCAGGGTTGGATTATGACAATGATGGCCTGACCAATGCTCAGGAAGCTGTTCTTGGCACTGACCCCTATAATTGGGACAGTAACGGGGACGGAATCTCTGACGGAAATTCGGTAGCACTAGGAATTGATCCTCTCAATTTCGACAATGACGGCGATGGGCTAACGAACGAATATGAGTATTCGATCGGGACCAACCCGTTTGCGGCCGACTCCGATGGCGACGGTGTGCCAGACGGCCAGGACGCCTACCCGCTCGACCCCGGTCGCTCACAACCGCCAGCGAGCGATCCGAATGATCTCACCGCTCCAGTTATCATCCTGACTGAACCTGCCAGCGCCGTCCTCGTGCCATGATCCCCATGAAAAGATTCCCGCCGAAGAAGCGAACTCTCCAGCTGAGCTGGCGGCTCCGAACGATATCTGCGTTTCTGGCGCCCGTGCAGATTGTCGTCGCGTGGCCGGCGCATCTGCCGGTTGCTATCGTCGCCGAAGCGACGGTTGCGCCCGCGGCGGCATCAGATGCTTTGACGCGGCAATCGCTCAGCGACCCCACATCTCACATCCAGCCTAATCGCACCCTGCCAAAGGCGGCGCATGCGCTGGGATTACATTTTTCTGATCCTCCCTCGGACGCGGAGCTTTCCGCCCTCCATGTCTTTCGCGAACCCTTATTACCCATTGGCGCTCCAACTTCAGCGTCGGAGAATAGAGCGTTTGCCTACGCCATCAAGGCTTTCGCCGAGAACGGCGACCCTGAACGGACGGATGGCCTGAGCAATTTCCTCAACCAATTTCCTGGCTCGAGTTGGCGCGCATCTTTACTCGCAAATCTGGGAGCAATCTGGCGTTCCACCGGCTATTGGTCGAAGGCCTTGGATGCGTGGGAAGAAAGCTGGCCGCTTCTGATGCACGAGACAGACCCGAGAAGAAGTGCCCTGGCAGATTACGTGCTTGGAGAATTAGCCCAGTTGAATGCGAGACTGGGGCGAGCGGATCGTCTTGAGGCTCTTCTCGCGGAAATCAAGGGACGAGATGTTCGCGGCGCCGCCACTGAAAAGGTCGCCGCGGCAAAGCAGGGCCTCGCGCTCATGCGGACCCGCCCGCAAGACGCCTTTCGCTGTGGCCCGATGGCCCTCAAGCAAATTCTTACCCACTCCAAGCGCGCGACACCGGAAAACGAGACAACAATCGTCGCGTCCGCATCTAGTAACCAGGGGATGTCGCTAGCTGAGACTAAGGCCTTGGCGGCCAGACTGGGAATGGATTATCAAATGGCCAGGCGATCGGTCGGCGCCAAGATCGTTGTTCCAGCAGTCATAAACTGGAGAGTTGGCCACTATGCCGCTGTGGTTGCGGAGGAAAATGGCCGCTTCCTTGTCCAAGACCCCACCTTTGGCAATGACACATTGCTCAGCAAGGAAGCGATTGACCAGGAACAGTCGGGCTATTACTTGGTCCCGGCGGGCGATCTTCCAGCCGGCTGGCAGCCGGTAAGCGGAAAAGAAGGAGCGCGCGTTTGGGGTAAAGGCAACGCCGGGGCAAACCCTGAGCCACCTCCACCCTGCATTGCTCCCTCGGTCAAGTGTCCAACGGGCGACTGCACGAGCGCGGGCATGGCGGACTATAATGTCGATTCCGCCCGCGTCAGCCTGACAATTACGGATACGCCGGTCGGTTACACGCCGCCAGTGGGTCCGGCGGTCAAATTCACAGTCTCCTACCAGCAACGAGAAGTCGCTCCTGTGCAAACGCCGACTTATTCTAACCTGGGCAACAAATGGAGTTTCGACTGGATCAGCTACATTATCATTGATCCGGCCAACCAAGCGGCCGATGCCACTGCTTACGGCCCCGGTGGTGGAACCCTGCACTATAACGGATTCAGTTCCGGCACCCAGAGTTACGCGCCACAGCGCGAGACTCAAGTTACCTTGGCGAAAACCGGCATTGATCAGTATGAAAAACGGTTCCCGGACGGATCACGGCAAGTCTTCGGCTTGTCGGATGGCGCCCCCGTCGCTCGAAAACTGTTCATGACTCAGTTGGTCGACCCGCACGGCAATGCACTGACTTACTCGTACGACGCCAGTTTTCGTCTCATCGGGGTCACCGATGCCATTGGCCAGGTGACGGTGCTGGATTACGAGCTGGCTTCCGACCCACTCAAAGTGACAAAGGTGACCGACCCGTTCGGGCGTCTCGCGATTTTCGAATACAATGAAGCGGGCCAGCTCTGGAAAATCACCGACTCGATCGGGGTGACCTCCCAGTTTACCTACGACACGGGGGATTTCATCAATAAACTGACGACTCCGTATGGCGACACCCTCTTCGCGATGGGCGAATCGGGCGCGACCTATCGCTGGCTGGAGATCACTGATCCGCAAGGCGCGAAAGAGCGGGTCGAGTATGACAGTGTTTCTAGTCTTCCTACTTCGGATCCACCTAATACTGTTCCCCCGGCCAGCTACATTGCGACCTTAAATGAATATCTACATTACCGAAATACGTTCTACTGGGACAAAAAGGCGATGGCGGAAGCCGCCGGCGATTACACCAAGGCGCGGATCACGCATTGGCTGCACAGCGAGGATCTTAACGTCGCCGCCGACATCCCGGAGAGCAGCAAAAATCCGTTGGAAAACCGGGTCTGGAACAATTATCCCGGCCAAACCTGGCCTGCCGGGACTGAAAACAGCACCAGTAACAAGCCGTCAAAAGTGGCCCGCGTTTTGGACGATGGCACAACTCAGCTCTACCAGTACGAATACAATACTTTTGGCAAAACCACCAAAATGACCGATCCGCTTGGTCGGGTAACAACTTATGTTTATGACCCGAACGGAATTGATCTGTTGACTGTTTATCAAAGAAATCCTGCCGGTGCAAGTCTCGATTTAGATGGGCAGAACGCCGATAAAATTGCCGCGTATACTTACAACGCCCAACATGAACCGCTGACCGCCGCGGATGCCGCCGGGCAGACGACGGTTTACGAGTATTACGCAAACGGTCAGGTGCACACGATCACAAACCCGAAAAATGAGGTCACGACGTATGCCTATGATTCCAGCGGATATTTGCAGAGCATCACCGGACCGGTGGCAGGAGCGATCACGCAGTTTTCCTACGACGGCTTTGGCCGGCTTCGCACGACGACTGATTCCGAAGGTTATGCGGTCACGATCGACTACGACTCGATCGGCGGCGACCCGACCAAGACGATGGACCGCGTGGCCAAGGTCACGTATCCCGATGGCACCTACGAAGAGACAACCTTCGATCGCCTCGACCCGGAGTGGACGCGGGACCGGCTGGGGCGCTGGAGCCGGAAGTTTTACGACGCTCTCCGGCGTGTGATCGTGACCCAGGACCCGCTTTACCGCCTTACCAGCTACGACTGGTGCAACTGCGGCAGCCTCGATGGTGTCACAGATGCAAATCAGAACACGACGAGCTGGGTGCGCGACATTCAGGGGCGGGTCACGGATAAAATATACGCCGATCAAACGTCCATTCATTACGCCTACGAGAACACGACCAGCCGCCTCAAATCGACAACGGATGCAAAGGGGCAGTCGACTAATTACGCATATTTCCTAGACAACAATCTACAGCAGGCCAGCTACACGAATGCGCAAATCGCTACTCCAAACGTCAGCTACATCTATGACACGGCTTACAACCGGGTCGCGAGCATGGCGGACGGCACCGGCACAACCGCCTACGGTTACAATGCGATCGCGGCCCCACCGGCGCTCGGAGCGGGCCGTTTGGCGAGTGTCGACGGTCCGCTGGCCAATGATACGATCACATATTTCTACGACGAGCTGGGCCGGGCGGCCAGCCGTTCGATCAATGGCGCGGCGAATGCTGCTTCACTGATATATGATGCCTTGGGTCGGGTGCAGTCGACAACAAATCCGCTCGGGACATTCACCTATTCTTTCGTGAACGCGACCGGCCGAATCGATCATGTGGATCTGCCGGGCGGGCAGAAGACCCAATATGCTTACTTCGATAATCTGGGCGACGATCGTTTGCAGCAGATCAAGAATCTGAATCCAGCCGGGGGAATCATTTTGCAGTTCGACTATCTCTATAATGCGGTGGGCGAGATTACGAGCTGGACCCTGCAGCAGGGCGACATCGCGACGGCCAGTCGCTACGATTTTGGCTATGACGGCGTCGATCAGTTGCGCAGCGCGAAGCTGACCAAGACGAGTGACCAAACTCCCCTTGGACAGAGTGACTATGATTACGACGCGGCGGGCAACCGCAGCAGCAACCAGGCGGGAGACATAGTTACGACCTCTAATTTCAATGAGTTGAATCAGCTGGTTGCAGAGGACAGCGGAGGAAAGATGCATTTCCGCGGGACGGTGGACGAGCCGGCGACAGTAACGGTTGGCGGCAAGGCCGCGAGCGTGGACGCCTCAGGGAACTTTGACGGGGTGGCGGATGTCAGTGTCGGCAGCAACACGGTCCCAATCGTGGCGACGGACGGGAGCGGGAACAGCCGAACAAGCAACTACCAGGTGACGGTCGCCGCTGGGGCCAGTCAGACGCTGAACTATGACGCGAATGGCAACCTGGCGGCTGACGGGACAAAGAGCTACGAGTGGGATGCGGCCAACCGCTTGCTCGCGATCAATTACACGAACACGACGAATCGAACGGAATTCAGCTACGACGGCCTGGGGCGGCGGACGAAGATCGTGGAAAAGACCGGAGGAACGATCAACAGCACGAAAAAGTTTGTTTGGGATGGATTGACGATTGCTGAGGAGCGCGACACCAACGACAATCTCACAAAGCGCTTCTATTCTCAGGGAGTTTCTCTCAACTCTCAACCTACGTCTCTCAACTACTATTATCTGCGGGACCATCTCGGGAGCATCCGGGAGTCGACTGATAGCGCCGGGGCCATCCAAGCGCGTTACGATTATGATCCTTGGGGCAACCGGACGAAAGTTGATGGCGGATTTGACGCAGACTTTGGTTTCACCGGCCATTACTATCATGCGCCGAGTGGTCTGCATCTGGCGCCTTATCGCGGCTACGAATCAAAGATTGGGAGATGGCTAAGCCGCGATCCCATCGGCGAGGAGGGCGGCCTAAATTTATACGGATACGTGGGAAATGACCCTGTCGACAGAATTGATCCGTTGGGCCTATTTGATTTCTGGTATTACGGCAACTGGGGCGGCCCAGGGTGGACGGGAGGACAATGGACATCGCCGGGCCATCAATACGAAGATATGACGCCGGACCAACGGACCAAATTGAAGCCGCCTAGAGACAGACAGGATGAATGCTACAAGCAACACGACATCTGTTATGCGAATTGCCGGACGCAATATAAATGTGATGCTAACAGCAGAAGAGAGTGCTATCGAAATTGCGATCGTGCTCTAAGTCGTTGTCTCGGAAACCTGCCTCCCAACGATCCTTCCAACAATTGGCGCGCAAGAGCGGCCGCTTCGTATTTTGGAAATAGCAATCCGGGGCCATGAAAGAATTTTTTTCAAGGGCCAGCGGAACAAGTTACAGCATCGGCACTACCTTAGCCCTGATCCATATAGTCGCCTCATGGTATGTGATTCTGAGGATAGCTGGAAAAGAACCTGACGCGCAATGGCAGCTGGTGTGGATTTTCTTTCTACCGTTTGATTTGCCTTTTTCTCTGCTCGTGTTTTTCGCCGGTTCGATTTTCCCAGACTGGTCATTCAAGTCAGTGTCGTATCCAATAAGTGAATTTCGAAGCTTTCTCTGGCCTTCGTTCATTCACGGGATTGTTGGTCCTTTATGGTATTTTTTGTTGCCCATCTTTATTAGCAGTTTGCGGGCATTACAAGCCAAGGCGGCATAGCATTTGGCCGAACGCGGCGAAGTGCGGCAGAGCACGCCGTCGCGTATCAATGTTCTTTACACTTCGTTCGCGCTAAAATGGGCGTCATCGCCCGTAGGGTAGAATAGGGGTCAGAGCTTACTATTGACACTGACCAAGATGGGCGGCAGAGTGCGGGGATGGCACGACCGTTACGGATCGAATATGAAGGAGCGATCTATCACGCCTTGAGTCGGGGTGATCGGCGGGAAGCGATCTTCCGGGACGAC
>JBBSHP010000268.1:0-6526 GCA_038232555.1 Bryobacterales bacterium | reverse complement strand
GTCCAGCTATTCGCGGCATTCAAACCCCATAGCACCGCTGTCCGTTGCGGTTTAGTTCACCGCGCGGTTGCATCAGCTTGCGGCCCGGAGGCACTTCGGCACACCGGCATGTACCGCCGCAAGCTGAAGCAACCTTATGCAAAAGCGGAAACCTTACAAATCGAATCCGTTTCCGTTGCCACGTATAGGTAATCAGCAAATCGCCGTTTTTGGCTTGCACTATGGCCGGATACGAATATTCGCCGCGCGTATCTTCCAAGGTGTGAAACATCCGAAAATGCTCGCCATCTTTGCTGACAGCAAGATTGAGCGGGGAACGCCCGCGCGGCGTATTGTTGTAGATCAGCACCACGCGCCCGTCCTGCAGCGCCACCGCGTCAATGCCGGAGTTTGGATTCGGAACATCGATCGGCCGTGCCTGTGTCCAGGTTACGCCGGCGTCCGAGGAATCGGCCACGCAGATCTTCCCGGTGCGCGAAGTCGAGCGGGCATACAGGCGCAGCTTCTTCCCGCCTAGTGAAATTACGGAAGGCTGGATGATCCCCTCTGTGTACTTCCAGTCATTCGAGCCGGGCACGTCGGGCGGAGCATCACCCCCACCCGCGGAGGCCACGGTCTTGGGCTCTACCGTAATCGGTCCGAATTTCGTCCAGGTCAGCCCGTTGTCGGTACTTCGCTCAATCCATGCGGCCCATGATCGGAAACTTTCCACCGACGTGCCGCTTACGATGGTGCCATCCGCCAGGACCAGCGGCTTGGCCCGTACCGGACCGTACAACCCAGCCGGCAAATGCTCTACGGGCGACCACGTCTTCCCGTCGTCCCCGCTCCAGCGCCGTCCCGCGCTCCAACTCATGGGATGAGCGCCGAACTTATAGTACAACCACAGGCGCTGGTCTTTGGTGTAAAACAGAACGGGGTTGTAGGATGCGATGTTCGGCTCACGCGCCACTTCCACGGGAGCCGACCACACTTGACCGCTACGCCGCGATGCCCAAATTGCGACGTCCGGATTCCCTTCACCCGAGCCTCCGAACCACGCCGACATCACGTCTCCGTTTCGAAGCTCAACCACCGTGGAAGCATGGCAAGATGCGAACGGAGCCGACGTGAAAATGAATTCAGTTTTGAGCTCTCCGCACACGACGTTCGCGGCCAGACACCATAGCATCACGGATTTCATAGCTGTCCAAATGGTACTAGAGCTGTACACTCCGCAAAGTGGGATCGAGTCTCAAAACTGCATCTATAGCGCGCCGTTCCGTTCAGGCTCTCGTCGCACCCTCTTATATGCAATCTCTACGCCGAGCACCCACACCAGTGCCGCGAGATAGCCGGCCAATACATCGCTGGGATAATGAACGCCCAGATAGACCCGCGAGATACCAATTGCGAGAATGATGACCAAGGCCGCCGTCCAGATTACGATCCGAACCCAACGTCTTTTCTCGTGTGCTACCGCCAGCGCCGCCGCGGCTCCATAAAGGCAAAACGACATCAGCGCATGGCCACTTGGGAAGCTGTATGACTCGCGCGCGACCTCGGCCCTTTTCGACACGCCGCTTCACCCATGAAGAAGAGCGATGCTCTGCGGGCGTTTGATCGCCGCGTCCACGCAGGGCGGCGAGAACCTGCCAGCCATCTCTCCGGGGCAGCATAATACCAGCACAATCAGCTCGTAGTGAGAAAGCTCGGCCAGGTTCAGGGCTGCCTCGCGCCGTCCTGAGCGACATCGACCACGAAGCCATTTTCAGAAAGCCCTTTATTGAGATAAGCGGCCGACTTACCGTCGTCTTCAACGATCAAAAGACGCAGAAGAGTGTCCGGTGATAGATTACGTTCTGCTTCAGTAGCTGATACATTCACTTTCGCTTCGACACCTGAGCTGTAGAATCAGGCCAACGTTATGCATTCTCGATTTGCGACCCATCAGAATCCGGGCTGGGCTTCCAGCCGGTTGACGACCGGTCGAACGCTTGTACGGAAATAAGCTGAAACGCCTCATTTTTCTTTGCCGAAAACGTCTGAACTGTAATGTGGGCGCGATCTAGCAAAATGACGTTGAACGAATTTGGCTCTCCTCGGGAGCGCGTTGAACAGGCAGTTCCCGCCTGGACGAAAATGGCCGAGTATCCATCAGCCTCATAGCGCACCGCTGTCGGACCGCAGAGGCTCACATGTAAGTGCCCCGCGAGTAGAACATCAATCCCACACCGGGCGAAGCGGGCCATCGCCTTCCCCGCGCGTCCAACCAACACGTCGGCTGCGTACTGCTGAGGCAGATCGAAAGGGTGATGGGTGACTACAATCTTCCGGATGTCATCACCGAATCCGCATAGCCGTTCCTCAATCCGTGCCATCTGCCTCTCGTTAATCCGGCCGCCCTTAAACGTCAGACTGCGGGCAGTGTTGACTCCGGCGATCGCGATCTCCTGATCTTGATAGAACGGCTCCAGGTCCTCGGAAACGTATTGCCGATACGCATTGAACCCCCCGAGAAACCGAGTATAAAGGTTGTGAAGTGGAACATCATGATTTCCTGGTACCACGATCTGGGGTGTGGGGAGCATCTCTAGAAAGGCGCGAGCTTGTTTGAATTCGCTTGGCCGGGCTCGTTGCGTCAGGTCGCCCGAAATTGTGACCACATCCGGACGAATTCGACGAACAGCGGAGACCAGCCGCTCAACGACAGCGCTGTCGGTCCGGCCGAAGTGGACATCCGAAAGGTGGACGAGGGTTCGGATAAGGTCACCTCTCTCTAGGGAACGAGGACCCGCAACGCGGCCGGGCGAACACGATAATGCAATGGCGTTTTCATTCGGGCGACCTCGCCATCAAAAGAAACCATCAGGTGCGACCGTCGCGTTTCGATGCGTGCTTCGGTCACCAAAAGTGCGTCAAATGTCTTCTTGGGCACCCGTCCAAACAATACCCTTAATGCTAATCCTATCAACTCTTTACCGGATACGGCGTTCGCCACGTAGACGAAAAGGCGACCCGCATCAAGGCACCGCCGCGTGCCCGTTCTAAAACCATCAATCTCGTACTCATTGTTGCCCATAAAGACGAGCGGAGTCAGTCTGGTGACTTCCCTTCCATTTGCGCTGAGCCGCACTTGCAGGAGCGGCGTTCGTCGAACAACCAGAATCGCCGCCCAGAAAAGAGCCACCCATTTGTTCAGCCCCATTCGTTGTTTCTGCTCGCGCCAGGATACGATACGCGGATAAATTCCGAGGCTTGAGTTATTGATGAATATGCGGCCGTTCACGTCGCCCACATCAATGTGCTTGAGTTGTCCTGCTGCGATAACGCGAACCGCCGCCTCGACGGTGAGGGGGATCTGCAAATCCCTGGCAAAATGATTGAGAGTGCCAAGCGGGAGAACACCGAGGGAAGCATCGGAGTCCACGATAGCCGATGCTACAGCATTTACGGTTCCATCGCCTCCCGCAGCCACCAGGATCTGAGCACCTTGTGCGAGGGCAATGCGGGCAGCGTCCGCCGGATCCGCTCCTGCGTTCACGAGCATTGGTGGTACCACCTCGAGGCCTTGTTCCTGTAGCATCCTAACCAGATCCTCCGCTGCGGGCACTTCGCGGTATCCACCCGCTCGTGGATTAAGGATTAAACCCACGGTCGTGCCACCAGGTCCATGTCCTCTTGAAGATTCGTTTTCCATATCAGTTGTCCCACAAGCGCGATGTCGCGTTTTTAAAACCGTCCTCCGCGACCGCTTTCATCGTTCCGAAGGCGCGGTTGTAAGTTTGCCCGCGCTTGTGGAATGCCTCCGTCCGCTTCGGCGAATCTCTTCAATCTTCTCCAATCTGTCTCTCGGGCCTTGACACGAGGTGATTGAGAAGGCCGCTCCGAAAGTAGTTCGCCAAGCGGGTGCGGTTCCATAGGAACAAGCCAAGCGCTAGAAGAAGATACATCCACGCCATACCGGTCAGCGTCGATACTGTTCGGGCTTCGTTTTCTCGAAACAAAAACACGGTGCCAACCTGGAAAAGGAACAAGACCAGCAGAACCAAGCCGCTCATCACGCTGAGTTGCAGGCGAAGCAGTAAAGCCACTGCAAACAAAGACTGCGACGCAGTCAAGAAGAACTCTTCGTGCTGTCGAGCATCCAGCGGCAGAGCGGAAACCGTACCGGCCCCCAATGAGTAGAAAAGAGGAAGCGCCCCGACCAAGAGGGTCCACTGATTGATCTTGTCACTGATCAAGGCCCCCAACGCGATGGTGGGCTTAAGACTCAGCGTGAATAGGATGGTGATGATGATCTCCGGAGATTCCCCGGCGAGCGGGGCAACCCATTGGATTAAGAGAAATTTATTAATGCCCAACAATGTTCCTGTGGCAACGAGCGATTCGGCGAACGGCTCGGCCTCAGCCAAAATCGTCAGTCCGGCAAACGCCGCCATTGCGGCAATGATCACAAACTGCCTTCCGCGCGGTGAACGTGCCAGGACGGCGGAAGGACCCACCTCCTCGTTGTCCCCCTCTTGGTCTCTTGGCAACTTACTGAGACGCCAGAGATAGGCTGCGAAGATCCCTGCAAGGACCGCTGTATCAAATAAATCAATACGGCCCTTGAGAGTAATGACGAACGAATAGAGGCTGGCAAGCGAGAGATAGACAATTTCGGGGACATTGTCCGGACTCAATTCCACGTTGCGCTTGCCGCTGCGCCACCAGAACAGCAGAACGATTAGCGGCCAACCGAAACCGACCAGTAAGCGGTTCGCGCCTGTCATATTCGCGGCGGCGAACTGGACGTAATCTGATCCGATATGCCTTCCGGCCTGAAGCGTGTAGTAGACATCCACCGCATATTCCGGCAACACAGTCAACAGGGCCAGTACAGCCACCGCAAAACCTCGCGAGACGTGTTCCTCGGCCGCTTCCATCCCCCAGGAAAGAAGAAAGCCTGCTGCAAGGATTGCCGCGAAGGATAACAGGGCATGGAACAGCGGCCCAATCTGCATACCCAGCAGGCGAGCGGTCAACCCCGGGACAGTTACCACTATTGCCAGCGCTACATACGAACCAAAGCGTTTTAGGTCGGTTATATCGGAAGCGCCGCTCATGTCTTGACCGCTGGCTTTATCAATCTTGGTAAGAACCACCAGAAAACGTCGATTAGCAGCATCACAAGGATGGCCATCGTCACTGCCACGAGATGTCCGAAGACCTCCGAGACAACCAGATCCACAGCCAAAACCAACGCCATGGACAAAGGGATAATGCCAGCGAAGCTCATTCGGGTTGCGAACAGCTTAAAACGCTCGCGATCTATCAGCGGTGTAAGGCGCTGCTGTACGGCCGGAGCGCTAAGGAGCACAAGACTGATGATCGAGCAGATGAAAGTAGCCAGAAATATCCATCGTTCCGCTTGCTCTATCTTGGAGAATCCAGTACTAAACGGCAAGGTAACCAAAAACGCAGTCAGCAACTGCGCTGCTGGTAAGAGGATGCGTACTTCCGAGAGCAAGTCGCTGAGATCGCCGTCATAGCTATTGCCGTTGAGGCCCGGTTCCAGTTTTAAGTTCCCCTGCTCTGGCATTGTGTTTGCTCCGGCGACACTCCAAATGACGATTAGATCGACTGCTGTCCTGAACTGCTTCAGCCAAGCGGATGTCGCTGGCGAATCGTAATGTCCCTGATCCTTCTACATGCCGTTCGAGCGCTCGGTTGTAAACTTCTTCCACCTTGTGGGCCGCCTCATCCGAGCGGGCTTTCGGCTTGGCCGAGGGCGCGGCGGTCCGGCTCTGAAGTTGCATAGGTTCTCGTTGGATGTGGTTTTCACTTTCTGATACCAGGACAACAGCTGTGGTCTTCATACGTTTCACTGCGGACAGAATATCGGACGCTCAACATCAGCAAAAAAGGTAGACCGCTGAGATGGGTTCCCACTTTAACACTTCTGTCATTTTCACTCGTCAGCCTTACGCCAGACATGACTCCAAAATACGTTTTCGTCATGTTCGCCGCGCTCGGGTGGATTCGGAACAGACTAAGTTGGGGCACATGGAATCGCAGTCGGCCATGGAGGTGGTGTGAGGTTCGAGGGCTTGGTCTGAGTTATCTGCGACGAGCGGCGATTGCACCCGTGGTTCCCAGGCGGCCGTAGACAATCACTTTTGCTGAAAAGGTTCGCAAGGATAACTGGCCGTTGGCGATCAGCGGCTGATTGAACTCGGCGAAGGATCTCTTCACTTCGGGGTGTTCTGGATCGCGGATTCCGTTGGCTTGGTCATCAGCGTTTGCCGCGATCACGATATTCGCACCCTGATAACTGGCCACAACCTGGTCAGATTGGCCGCTCGCTATTAGTGTGCCAGAGTACTCCACATTCAGGCGGATGGACAACGAGGACGAGTCAAGTCTGTCGCTAGTATGTGATATGTCCGGTTCTATTCACACGTGATCTGTCCGCTTTGATAAAAACGGCGGGACGCTGGGGAGGTGGAAGATTCCCAGCAGTACTCAGCCGCGGAAATGGAGCGGATGATGAAACTACAAGACG
>JBBSHP010000267.1:0-6526 GCA_038232555.1 Bryobacterales bacterium | reverse complement strand
GGTCCGCCAAACTCCACCACAGCGCCGGTAGACGACGCGCTGGTAGGCGGTAAGACGGCCAACGTGCTGTACGCCGGCCTGGTACCAGGCTTCATCGGCGTCTACGAAGTCCAACTCCAGCTTGCGCCAGACCTGCCCACTAACCCTCAGACGCAAGTCTTTATTGCGCAAGACGTGTTCACCAGTAACATCGTGACCATTCCGGTGGTCAACCCTTCGGATGGCAAATAGGTGCTCTTGTGGGTATGGTCTCTGGTCTGACGAGCGGCCTGTTAATTTCGCTGGCGGTGTTGCCCATGCTGGCGCAGGGTCAGGTGATTACCATGCGGGAGCAGCCCTACCAGCGTCCGGAATCCTGTCTGCCCTGCCACCAGCGGCAATATGACGAGCTAAACAGCGCTGTCAAGTCAGGTTACCGCAATGTTAGTCCACTTATGAACGGACTGGAGCTGGCTTCGAATTTCCTCAATGGTGGATTGCTCCGACCGGTGTATGGGGACAGCACCAAAATAGCTGATGATCAGACCCCGTTGCGCAGTAACATGGTCAGCACGCCGTCATTCAAGAATGTGAACCAGGTCCAAGCCGGGTTCTGCTTTAGCTGTCACAATCCGCACATCGAGCTGATGGGCGAAGATCCAACCAAGCGCGAAGTACCCGAGCTGCCTGGAACTCTTGGTGATTTCCGTCCCGACTTGATTCGCCCGCTACGCGATTATCACCTGATGAACTCGGCCGGACAGCAGGTTCTTCCTGACAATCCTGGGGGACCTCCGCCGCCAGGAGCGCAGGCTTCTCTAGGAGCGGCTGGCGTGACTTGCGATCTCTGCCACAACATTACGGGTCCGGATCTGAAGCGTAGCTTTCAACAGGATGGGTTCGCCAACATGAGCCTGAACCTGCTTCCATCCATGGACAAGGTTGGCCCGTTCCTGTTTCCAGTAACACCCAAGAAGGGTTTTCACGTCGCGAGTCAGGATCCAGCCCGCATCGATTTTCTGCGCAGCAGCGCTTTCTGCAATAGCTGTCACGATGTCCGCGTCCCAGGCGCCGGCTCGCTCACGCATGAAGAGCACGCGATGAGTCCTGGTGGCGAACAGGTCAAGTACTTCCGGCTCGAAAATCTCAGCACGGAGTGGCAAACCGGTCCCTACAACAGCACCAACAACCCGTTTGGGAAAGTGGTGCGCTGCCAGGATTGCCACATGTCCACCTTCCCGTTCGGGGGCAGTTCCACCTATCAGGCCGGCGGCCTCAAAATCACCACCCCGACGCCGGGTATCTTTTCCAACGATTACGCGGCCGTTCCAGGCGTCTCGACCGACCTGGATTATCCGCTCCAAAAGCGACCCGTCGTGAATCACTATTTCACGGGCGTGGACGTTCCTATTTTGGATACCGCCACGATGCAGACGCGGCTGGGCGGGAACCATCCCGATGTGAATCAGCCCGGCATCGATGCGCACGGATTGCCGAAGGCGCTTGCAGCACGACGAGCTGAACTGCTCAAAGCCGCCACCCGGATCAGTCTCGACCAGACGGATGGCACCGCCAAGCCGGGCGGAACGTTCACCATACGCGCCGCGGCCGTGGCCTTGACCGGACACCGCTTTCCGGCCGGATTTTCACAAGAGCGCACGGCTTACATTCAGCTCTCGGTAACCGACGGCAACGGGGTGGTTCTGTATCAGTCGGGATACCAGGTGGACAAGCCGCATCCCGAGACGGGGGAGGTCAGCGCCGACGGCAATCTGGACGATGAAGATCTGGAGCACATTCACGCGGTGGTCGATCCGGGTCAGCCCGCCGCGACTTATCAGCCCGGGCCGGAAGGAAACGGGCACCGCAATCAGGTTTTTGAACTGGGTCCGGACAACGGCCCGGATTCGCGTGTCTTCGTGGGTGCGCCGCAAGGGCTGGTGCTCTTTCGCAATGAGCTCACGCGCATCTATTTACCCGGTGAGGGTATTGGACGCAACGATGCCAGCGGCAACTCGGTGGTCGCGTCTACGCCGCACTTTGAAGAGACCTTCAGCGCATCGTTCGCCAATGCGGTGGATAACTTCCGCTCGCTCGCGCCCTTGCGCCCCACTACCTATCGCTATGAGGTCCGGCTGCCGTCAAAAGAAGAGCTGAAGCTGATGGGTGTGGACCGTATCCAGGGTCCGCTGCACGTGCATGCGCAGATCAACTTCGAGCATTTCCCGCCGCTCTTCCTGCGATTTCTGGCGCGCACGACTGGCGCGAATGGTCCGGCTGGCCATGATCTGCATCTTCTGGATGAACAGGCCATCGACACGCATCTTGTCAACATCCGGAATATCTCTTCGGCTGATTTCGATGTGCAGGTGGTGGAGTAGCCATGCGCTCTGTCTGGATCTGGCTCGGTCTTTCCAGCATTGCCTTGGGGCAAAGTGCTACGGTCTTTCAACAGACCAATCCGAACTATCCGATTCGCAATCCCTTCTATTTTGAGGGTAAGATCACGTGGGAGAAGCTTGGTATTACGGCGCCTTCGAATGCCTGGGAGTTTATGCAGCGCGGCATTCATCTGCAGGATGACCTGGAAGATTTCAATGGCGCCAAGGCGGACTACGCCCGCGCTCTTGCAATGAACAGCATGGACAACGGAACCTGTCAGATCCTCCGGACTGTGCCCGCTGCGGATTTCGGAAAGCTGAATCCGGCGCCCTGCATGTTTACGGTCCGGCTCCGCCTGGGATATCTGTTGATGAAAGACAACCCGTCCGAAGCCATTCGTCTGTTTGAGGAAGTGCTAAAGATCGATGCGCTGCGCTTAGATGTGAATCAACTGATCGGTGAAACGTGGGTCTTGCGCGCGGAAGCCTCGGACAACGATAGCGACCGGCAGAGTGGCTACGCAAAGGCCATTGCCGCTTTCGGAGCAGAGCTTGCCCTTTCGCCCGTTACGGCGCAGACCATCGCTCTCACCGGCGATCAGGCCAACAACGCACACACCCACTGGGCGTTGGCGGAGGCCTATGAGAAGCTGGGCCGGAATGCAGATGCCGTCATCGAATTGGAGAGTTATCTGAAAGCTACCAAGTGGCACAGCGATATTTACCCTTGGCGGATCGACTTAGCACGTAAGAAGATCGACCGTCTGCGATCAGAGTCCGAGTAAGCGGCCGTTGTGCGGCTCCTGCTCCTGATCGCCGCTGCGTTTACGTGCGCGGCCGCAGGGCCCGGCGAAAGCGACATCAACCAGGCGTGGTCGGAGGTGCTCGGACCGGCAACCAACGGAGAGCCCCGCCCCGTCGGCCCGGCCGAGGCGCGGGTCCCCGACAATTTTCTCAACCATCTTTTTTTCCAGACCCGGACGGAATACATCCGGGAGCAGACTAGCTTCAGCGGTGCCCCGACACTCAGCGGCGTTATCAATGCCGAGCCCGGCGTAAGCGCGAATCCGATCGGAATTCCCTACCCCGCTGCGTTCCAGCCGAACGCCAACCGCGTCTACGAGCTGTTGAATTTCGGCACGCGTGGATGGCTATCGCCGCTAGTGGATTCGAACGTAACCATTCGCTATCAGCAGGATTTGACACCGGTAGACCCCGCGGCGCCTGCGCTGAACCTGCTCAACACGTTCCCACACAATCGCCGCTTGGAGTTGTTGGATGCCTCGATAGACGTCCATGCGGTGGCCGGCGCAAATGTGCGAGTTGGCCGTCAGTACATTTATGGGGCGGAGCTGGCGGCGTTTGACGGGGCCTCCGTTTCGATCGACCGCTCCCGCTACTCGACAACGCTGTACGGTGGGCGCCGGTTCTCGTTATATAGCGATCCTGCACAGCGCGCCATCGGCGGGGGGAATTTCCGGGTTCGTCTCAAGGGCACCAGCAGCATCGAGTACGATGCGCTCTTTTACGTGCGGGCAAGTCAAAGCCTGACGTACCGGAAGAGACTGATGCGGGATTGGTTCCTGACGGCGTACATGCGCGCCGTGAGGAGCTCTCCGGTTGACTTCAGTTCGCAGCTACTCTATCTCTCTGGTTCGGGAAAAACGACCGCCCGTGTGGCCTTTTTCGAAAAGCTGACCAACAAGGATTTCGTCTACGATTACACTGAGGAGGCCCGGGATCTCGATCCCCACAACCCTCTTCCCCGCCTCAATCTCGGTCCGCTTGCGCCGTACACGCAATGGGCAGTCGACGCACACCGGAGCATCGTGCCCCGGGTTCGTGCGGGAGGGCTGATCTGGATCAGGCACTTGAATAACAACGCCGATCAGAGCGCGTTCAACACCTCGTTTGAGGACTGGCGAGTGAACGCGCAGATCTTCCCGGTGCGCAAGACGGAAATTGACGCGGCGTTTCATCAGCACAACTCACACCGCGGCTCACCATCCGGGGCTGTGCTTTTCGACGACATCAGCCGCTCCGGCGAGACTCGCATTCAAGATGTAACGGCTGAGGTGCGACGTGCTTTCGCCGAGGGTAAACTCTCGTTGAGCGCGGGGGGCTTCTACCGGCGGCTCGATTTCCAGGATCAATTCAGAACGATCAAGAACGCGCAGGATCGCGGGCTGCTGGGGAGCGCCTGGTATCGCTTCGATCCCAAGACCCGGCTGTGGTTGGAGTACAGCCTGGACAGCGACTACACGGTGTTCCGGCCCGACATTCGGCACTCGACCATCCTGCGCGTGGGCTTGGACTGGAAGTATTGATGCGGTGGGTGATCTTGATTTCGCTGGCGTGTGGCATCGCGCTCGCAGCCGATGGTTCGGCCATGCACGCGTATCACACGGGCTCGCTGCAGATGGAATGCAAAGCGTGCCACCTGCCAGAGCGCGCCGGATCGGTTGTGATGCAGCGGCCCGGTCACGATGAGTGCCTGAAGTGTCATCCCGCTGCCTTTCGGCAGGGCCGGATCCGCACCCCGAAAGAGGAGCTGATCTGTGCCCAATGTCATGTTCAGGGCAGGCCCGCCATTCTCCAACCAATCGTTGCCCGTGTTGAGTTTTCACATGCCAAGCACATGGACGGGCTGGGACGATTGGACCCGCTCACCCAAGCCAGGGCCGATTGTGTGTTCTGTCACCAAGCCCAGATTCAGCGGCCCACACACGTGCAGTGCGCGGCGTGCCACGGCAAGATCGGTATGGCCCCGAGGCTTGCGGCTGATTCGAAATCGCAGGACTGCCGGGGTTGCCATCAGCCCGAGGAAGTACCGCGCCAGATCGTAAAGCAGTACGCCGACATTCGCTTTTCCCACGCGGCGCACGCCAAGCAACGGATCGATTGTCTGACCTGCCATGCGCCCGTAGTGGCCAGCACTCAGTTGAGCTCTCTGGAACTCCCCAAGATGCTGGATTGCGTCCCGTGCCACGCCGCCGCTCACAAAGTTGGCCGGCAGCTCCAACTGTCGAACTGCGCGGCCTGCCACATCGAGCACACTTCAGGACCCTTGCCGACCAGCCACAATCGCAACGTCAGACCGCCCTCTCACGACCAGAGCTTCCGGGTCCGTCACAGTACCGAAGCTGCGTCAGCGGATGCCAAGTGTTACGCATGCCATCTCAACGTGGCAGCCGCGGCCCCCGTCACCGACCGGTGCGTAGGCTGCCATCAGACTATGCGACCGGTCTCACACAGCGCACGCTGGCGAGACGATGTCCACGGCAAGTTCGCGGCGCTGGATCGAACCACTTGCGCCACTTGCCACACCGCCGATAGTTGCATGCGCTGCCACAACGAACTCCCGCGCAGTCACGCGCCGCTGGCTCTATTCAAGAATGGCGGGCACGCTACACTCGCCTTGGTGAATGAACGCTCGTGCCTGACGTGCCACACGTTCCAAAACACCTGTGCTGCATGCCACAAGCGGACGCTCCGTTAACGGATACGGGTTTTCCAAGTCCTCCACCAACTGGTCTCGCCTAAGTCGAGCGAATCCCAGAGGGCGTCGATCATGCGCGCGTCGCCGCTCAGAATGCCTGCCCGATTTACACCGGAAGGCACGGTGACCATCTGGGCTAAGCGGTCAAAGACCGGGCCACGCTGGTCAACGCGGACCCGCCGCAACAGATGCCACAAGGTGATCGCATCGCGTGGACGGGCCTCGCTCAGGATCTGTTGGACTGCATCCACATTCCCGCTTGCATCAAAGCGCGTTACTGCCGCTTGGAACGCCGGACTCGCATCCTGATAGTAAGGAGTGCCGGGACCCTGGCCGGGCCTGGTGACGCAGGCGGCAGTGGCGGGAATGAACGACTCTTTTCCGTCATTCTCGAAAGCCACCCAACCGGCCGTGACATTCACCAATCCCGCACCGGTCCCATCTACTTCGAGCGTATAGGCGCATCCCAGATCCACCGTCACCGCCGACGGAGTGTTTACGACAAACTGTCCGGGTGGGGCCCAGATGACGGCGCTGATTTTGCCACGCTTCAGATCGAGACGCTGTTCCCTGCTTCCCAGCGTCACCACGTTGAGTTGGGAATTCGGTTCCACCTCCACTTGACCCACGGACGCGATCTCCAGTTTGGCGCGCGATGCGGCATCCG
>JBBSHP010000266.1:0-6582 GCA_038232555.1 Bryobacterales bacterium | reverse complement strand
CGCCCCGGCCACGACCGCCGGTACGCTCTATCAAGCGCAAAGCTGATCCGCGAGACAGGCTGGGCTCCCCAAATGGACTTCGAAACCGGACTGTCCGCCACAGTGGATTGGTATCGCAGCAACCAGGAATGGATGCAACACGTGAAGTCCGGGGAGTATCAAGCTTTTTACTCTCAAAATTATGGAAACCGGTAGGAATATATTTGGTTGGGGCTGGTGCGAATTTAGTTCATGAAAAGTATAGTGGTGCGGGAAGCGGGCGAGCGCGGGCGACAGGAGTCCTGCAGCAGCCTTGCTGCGATGTTAAGCCCATCCCAGCGAGCGGTAGACTGCCAGCCCGATCCACTCCTTGAGCGCGCGGTTGGATCTCCATAGCGCTTCCGCATCCGGGAACCATTGGATCAGCGGATCCGGCTGGCCCCATCCTGACTGGTAATCGGTGGGGAAGGGGATCACGTCCAGTCCCGCTCTTTTGAAAACCGCTACGGCCCGAGGCATATGGTTGGCCGAGGTGACCAGGATGACGCGCCGCGCACCTCGGTCGGCCAGGAGAGGCACGCTGAAAATCGCATTCTCGTGGGTGTTTTGGGAGCGATCTTCGACCTGAATTGCGGCGGACGGAACTCCCCATTCCTGCAGCACCCCTTTGGCGGCTTGCGCTTCGGGTACGGTTGCGGCTGCGGCTACCGCTACGGTCCCTCCACTGAGCAAGACTGCGGACGCTTTTTCCGCTCGGAATAGCTGAGCGGCAGCGCGCAAACGGTCGCTAGCCTCGTTAAACTCGGCGGTGGGATGCTGGGGGCTGGGCTCGTGTAAATAGCCTCCCAGGACCACGATGGCGTCGGCTTTTGCGAGGGTCTCGATAGAGAGAGCTGGATAATGCGTTTCCAGGGAGTGCTGGAGCACTTCAGCGAGCGCGGGTGTGCTGAGCGCGTAGAGGCTCACGACCGAGATCAGGATGAGGGTGGCGGAGAGCTTAGGCCTGCGCCTTCGGATCAGGAGAGCGGCCAGCAGCAGTAGGATGGATAGACCTGGCTGGTAGAGCAGCGGGGGCAGGGCTTTGCTCAGGTCGATGAACATGAGCCACTGGGCTATGGGTGTTCCTGGATGAAGCGGAGGATGGAGAGGGCAGTGAGGTCGTTATCCTTGTGGACGTTGACGATTTCGGAGATGTGGTTTTCGTTCGGGATGTAGACCAGCTCCGAGGGGATGCCTGCTGTTTGGAGAGCGGCATGGAAGTTGCGGGCCTGGGCGGGCAGGGACGGATAGTCGTTCTGGCAATAGGTGATCAGGAAGGGGGGCGCACCGGCATGGATGTGTTGGATCGGTGAGGCCTTTTCCCCGCCCTGCTGGAAGCCCGCGATCTGGCTGACATCGTAGACTCCACTGAGCGGAAGCACCCCTTTGAGATTTGGCCAGAAGGGCTGATGCAGACCGGCGTACGCGGCTAAATGACCGCCCGCGGAGTGACCGCTGATGTAGATCTTCTTCGCGTCGCCGCCATACCGGGCGATGTTGCGGATGGTCCAATCCACTGCTGCCAGGGCGTCGTCCACCTGCGCGGGATGAGGCGAGCCGGGCATCAGGCGGTAACTGGGGACCACCACTCCTATGCCTTCTTTGGCGAAGCGGTTGGCCAGGGCCGGGTAATTGGAACGGTCGCCGCTACGCCAGGATCCTCCGTGGATAAAGACCAGCACCGGGCAATTGGTCTTGCCCTGGGGCAGGTACAGATCGAGCTGGTGCTTGGCGGCTTCGGCCGGGGGCCCTTCGACATACGGGATGTCCTTTTGACGGACGACGGTGGGGGCGAGCTCGGGGGAAGGCAGCTTGAGACCGGTGCTTTCCGTTTTCTCCAGGAAGATAGGGTTGGCGTAAATCCAAGGGCGCTCTTCCCCATCCACGGTGAGCCAGGCTTCCAGGCGGTAGGCGCCGGGATCGGTGGGCGTGAAGCTCATTTGTACGCCGGTGGATTCGGAGACGACCTTACCATCGTGAATGACGCGCAGGATGGCGGGGATGGGCACGCGGGCGGTTAGGCGGGTGTTGCGCAGCATGGGAACGCGGTCGCCCATATCGTAAATACCGTTGTTGTTGCCGGCGGCGAATGAGAACCCGGAGGGATCGCATAGCCAATCGTGCGAGACATAGGCGCGGCCGTTCCGCAAAGACTCGCGAATGGCGGCATCGGTGAGTTCGCGGGAGAGGATGTGGGTGCTGACGTTGAGGAAGCTGACTGCGTACGGATCGAATGTCACGCCGTTGTAGGTCTGGTTTTTGTGCGCATCGTTGGCGGCGATTCCGGTGAACGGGTGGGAAGCGATGGCGCGATCCCACTGGGCGAAGATGGCGGGCCAATAGTCGGTTTGCGCGGCGAAGATCTCGTCGGGATAAGCGGACTGTAGCTTGGAGAGCTTGGCCCATTCGACAGGATTCTGCATGGCGGCCTTGAAATATTGTTCGAAGGCCTGCTCGTCTTTGGCGTCGGTGTGCCGGTTGTAAATCTCCATGCCTTGGAAGCCCTGGCTGGAGGCGTTGGGAGTTTCTTCCAGGTGAGAGAGGAAACGGAGTTCGGCTCCGGGCTGGGGGTAACGCAGGAGATGGTCATCCTCTGAGCCGGGGATGAAGAGCACGCCTGCGCGCAGGCCCGACCAGGTGTCCGGCTTGGGGCCGCGATGGTCGCTAAACATGACTACGCGAACGCCGTCGGACATGGCAGCTTGGAGCACCTCGGCGCGAGTGCCTTTGGTGTGGTCTGCGTCTTCGGCATGGACGTGCAACACGGCTCGATAATCCGAGTACACGCCGAGCCAGGGGAGCGGCTTACGTTCCTGTGCGAACTTGAGGCGGGCCTGGTGAACGGCTTCGAGATGCGCTGGTTCCAGCCTCTGCAAAGTGGTGTACTTGCGGCCAGGACTGGGCGAATCGGCGTAGATGAACGGGACGGTAGAGAGCGCGAGCAGGGGCGTGAGGCGCATGATTATACAGCTTAGCAGCCGTAGCTATTTGGCCTTAGCTATTTGCGGCCGAAAAGCCAGAATAGCGCGGAGAGGAAGGCGCTCAGCAACAAACACGTGACCCACGGGAAATAGAAACTAGTGTTCTTGCCGCGGTAGACGATGTCGCCCGGTAAGCGGCCCAGTTTGACGGGCAGCTTTGCGCCTAGGGTGAACAGCAGGCCGCAGACGATGAGGGCAGCGCCCAGGAGGATTAGCGTGCGGCCCATGTATTGATTGTACGGGCGAGCCTCGGCAGCTGGGATACCGCATGGTAGCATCGACGAGGGATCGGAATCACAATTTGCTGGGTATCTCGGTCGTCATCCCGTGTCACAATGCAGCCGGGACGTTGGACGCGTGCCTTGCGGCCATAGGCCGGTCATCAGTGCCTGTATGGGAATGTATTGTCGTCGATGACGCCTCCCGAGATGGGACTGCGGAGCATGCGGGAGCGCTGGGGGCCATCGTGGTGCGCTCCCCAGTGCGCACAGGGCCGGCGCGTGCACGGAATATCGGCGCCGAGCAGGCCACCGGAGAGATCCTGTTATTTCTGGACGCCGATGTGGCCGTGCACGAAGATGTCGTGGCGCGCATTGTGGAAATCCTCAAAGATACGGCGGTGGACGCGGTGTTCGGCGCCTACGACGATACGCCGGCGGTCCAATCCTTCGTGTCGCAGTACCGCAATCTACTACACTGCTTTACGCATCGGGGAGTTCGGCGAAACGTATCCACGTTCTGGTGTGCCTGCGGCGCCATCCGGCGAGAGCTCTTTCTGAAGCGAGGGGGCTTGCCCGAGCGGTACACACGCGCTTCGATTGAAGACGTGGAGTTCGGCTATCATCTAGCCGCTTCCGGTGGGGCTATTTTGCTCGACCCATCTATTGAAGTTAAACACTTGAAGCACTGGACTTTCGCTAATATGTTGCGCACGGACATCTTTGACAGGGCGGTCCCCTGGGCGCGGCTGATTTTGCGGACCCGTTCAATGACGAACGATCTAATTCTGACCTGGAAGCAGCGCGCGGCTGTAGGGCTAGCCTCAATGGCGTTAGTGGCGGCCTTGGCAGCCCAACCGTTCCTCTGCGCCGCTTGTGCGGTGATAGCCGTCGCGCTGCATTACCAATTCTACGTGTTTCTCGCCGCCAACCGAGGAGTTTGGTTTGCTGTACGCGCAGTGCCGCTTCACTTGGCATTTCACCTGTACAGCGGTTTTGTTTCGCGCTCGGCGCGATGGCCCATCTGGCGCGCACGCCGAGCGAATGAACAAAGCCGCCGTCGTGCTCTGGCTGGCCTGGCTGGCCATAGCGGGGTTGCTTACCTGGCCTGGCATGCATTGGGAGCTTGCCTACCTGCAGCGGACCTGGCCGAACAACTTCAAAGTCTTGATCGCATTGATAGTGTTATCGCCAGTGTTGTTTTGTTTATGGGCGTGGGTGCGCAAACGCCTTTTGCGCCAGCATGAATTGGTTGTGGTCGGGGGAGTGTTATTAGCCCTTTGCTGTGCGTATCAATGGCGCGCCGTTCTAGTCACAGCGCTGGTATTCACGGCTTGTTTGTTACCGGGCGACGCCTTACCCGGTTGCTGCGGATAAACACTGAAGGGTCCGTAGAGGACATCGCGATCTCGACTGCCCTGGGTGTTGGGGTTCTACACTGTGCGTTGTTCGCCATTGGCTTAGCGAGCGGGTACGTGTGGTTCGTGTTTGTAGCCTTACTCGTGATCCCAATGCTGCTATGGTTCCGTGAGCTACGAGCGCTGTATCAAGGACTAATGCGAATGAACACGGCCTGGGCGGAAACCGAGCTGGCCCAGTCCTGGGCGTGGGCTTTGCTATCCGCCAGCGTTGCGCTGTTTTTGTTCATGGCTGCAGGCTATGCTCTTACGCCCAGCCTGTATTTTGACATGGTCGACCTACATTTGCCCGCGGCACGCCACTACGCAGCACAGCACGCGTTGGTGGCACCGGCATGGCTGCCCTATGCCTACTATCCACAAAGCGTAGAGACGTTGATGGCGCTCGGCTATGACTTGGGAGGCCAACCAGCGGCGCAATTGTTAACCGCCATCTACTTTGCCGTAACCCTTTTGATGCTGGTCCGCCTCGGGCGGCTGTGCGGAATGGACCGGCTTTCGGCAACCGCAGGGATCGCGTTCGGCCTTTCTATTCCAATGTTGCACTGGACCGCCAGTGCAGGCAAGAATGACTTCGCTCTGGCCATGTTCGTTTTAGGCGCTTTGCTAGGGTTCCTGCGGTGGAGAGACACGCATGCATGGGGATGGATCTTGACTGGAGCTTTCTTCATTGCCATGGCGGCGGGCGTAAAGCACATCGCCGTCTTTGCGATTCCGCCGCTCGGCGTCATGTATGCCTACGCTGCGTGGCAGCAACCGAGCCGCGTGCGAGCAATTACACAGCTTGCGGGCATTCTGCTTATCTTCGGACTCTTCTGGCATGTGCGTACCTGGATGGCGACGGGCAACCCGGTATATCCGTCAGTATCCACTACCGCGATTCCAGGCGGCGCGGCAGAACCGCACAAGTCGGTGATAGGCGATTTGGCCTGGCGATCAATCCGGTTTCCGTGGAATCTGCACTTCAATGGGCGGAGGTATTACGAATCGGTTTCCGATTATCCGATGGGGATCACCTTGGCGCTGTTTGCGCCGGCTTGGCTCCTGCTTTGGAATCGGCTGAACACCGCCGGTGCGATTACGCTGTTGTTTGTAGCGACCTACCTTACTTATTGGGGAATCACGATAGGCATGGTCCGGTACGCCTTGGCTCCCTTAGCACTGGTGTATGCATTCACGGCGTGGCAAGCAGTGGAGCTGGCGAGAGCGGGTTCAAGCGTTGTGAAATGGCCAGTATTCGCGGCGTGCTGTTACGCCTTACTTTTCAGTGTTTGCGGGATCGCCATCAACGAGTTGAACGGCCCACAGATTCGGTATTTCCTGCGGCAGATCGATGGCCCTGAGTATCTTCGCGAGGCTTTGCTGCCGTACCGGGCCTTGGAGTTTGTTAAGGCGCAGGTCAGAGCAGGCGATGCCTTGCTTTGCGTAGATGCATGTGCGGCGGCATATCTGCCGGACAGTACTGAGTTGAGCTGTTACCAGGTGAGTGAAGAAAGCCCATGGAAGGGAGCACGCGCCGGTTGGGAGCGGGGGTCGTACCGGTTTGTGGTTGTGCCTCGGGTGTTTGCGGAGCGTGCGCCCTCTGGTTGGACCCGGAAATATGCAGATGAAAGTTATACGGTTCTGTCGAGGTGAGCGCTCGGCTTGAGAGCGGGACCCGAGACGGGCCGGGGGTTACGTCTTTCGAATATCGCGGTGCGATTCTTTGATTTTATAACCGGCGCGGGCCAGGCGTTTTTTGATTTCACCGGCGATCATCACGGAGCGATGATGTCCTCCGGTACAGCCGAATGCTATGGTGAGGTAACTTTTCCCTTCGCGAATGTAGTGCGGCAGCAGGTATAGAAGCAGGTCCGAGATCCGGTCCATAAACTCGACCGTTTGCGGGAAAGAGCGGATGTAGCGGGCGACGCTGGGGTGCCGTCCGGTAAGCTTTTTGAAAGCAGG
>JBBSHP010000265.1:0-6598 GCA_038232555.1 Bryobacterales bacterium | reverse complement strand
CCGAGAAGTTCGGGAAAGACCGCGAAGCCATTGTCATCACCGAGATTCCCTATCAAGTCAATAAAGCCCGGTTGATCGAGAACACCGCCGCGCTGGTGAATGAGAAGCGCATTGAAGGTATCTCCGAGATCCGCGACGAAAGCGATCGCGACGGCATGCGCATCGTGTTCGAGCTGAAGCGGGGGGAGCAGGCCGACATCATCCTGAATAACCTGTACAAGCACACCCAGCTCCAAACCAACTTCGGCGTCATCATGTTGTCCATCGTGAACGGACAACCACGTGAACTGGGGCTGATCGATATCATCAAACGATTCATCGATCACCGCGTCGATGTGGTGCGGCGGCGCACGGACTTCCTGCTTCGCAAAGCACGCGAGCGCGAGCATCTGCTGCTCGGCTTTCAAAAGGCTCTGAATAACCTGGATGCGGTTATTGAGTTGATCCGCGCAGCGAAGAACCCGAAGGAAGCGCGGGAGAGTCTGATCGTCCGTTTCGAGTTCAGCGAGCGGCAATCCCAAGCCATCATTGAACTGCAGCTCCAGCGGCTGACTGGCATGGAGCAGCAGAAAATTCTGGATGAACTGGCCGACATTCAGCGGATGATCGGCGAGTATCTGGAGATCCTGGGATCGGAGCAGGTGCTACGCGGATTGATCGTCAAGGAACTGAAGGATGTCCGCAAAGAGTTCGCCGACGAGCGCCGCACCATACTGATCGAGGATACGGGCGAGATTCTGCTCGAAGACCTGATCCAGATGGAAGACGTGGCTGTGACAGTGACGCACGGGGGCTACCTGAAACGCACCGCGGTGGATACCTACACCCGGCAAACGCGAGGCGGGAAAGGGCGCATCGGGATGGGGACCCGGACGGAGGATGTAGTCGAGCACCTGGTGGTGGCGTCCACCCATTCGTACCTGCTGATCTTTACCACCAAGGGACGGCTGTACTGGCTGAAGATTTACAACATCCCGGATGTGGGCACGGCGGGTAAGGGCAAACACATTTCGAACCTGATCAACCTACAGCCCGACGAGAGCCCCACGGCATTCCTGCCGGTGCGGGAGTTCGTGGAAGGACTGTACATCGTGATGGTTACCAAGCATGGGGTGATCAAGAAGAGCGAATTGACCGAGTTCGATAATCCGCTGTCGCGCGGGATCATCGCCATCAACATCGACGACGGCGACGATTTGCTGGCCGCCCGCCTGACCAGCGGGGAGAACTACATGTTCCTGGGGTCGCACGAAGGTATGGCAATCCGTTTCAACGAGGGCGAGGTGCGCGGGATGGGCCGAGCCGCGCGGGGCGTGCGCGCGATGGATCTGGAGGAAGGCGATTACCTGGTTGGCGTCGAGGTGGTGGACAAAGAAGGCTTGATCCTCTCGATCTCCGAGAACGGTTTTGGTAAACGGACTCCCCTGGTGGACTATCGCCTGACAGCGCGCGGCCGCAAGGGCGTGATCAACATGAAGACCACTCCGCGAGTGGGCAAAGTGATCGCGATCCTCTCGGTTAAGGAAGACACGGACCTGATGATCATCACCAAAGACGGGAAGATCATACGCATTGAGTCGGGCCAGATCCGCCAGGCTGGGCGGTCCACGCAGGGCGTCCGCCTGGTTCGCATGGAGGACGGCGATCAGGTAGCAGCGGCGTGTTGTGTCCCGGAAGCAGCACCGGTGCCTGAGGACGGAGACGCTCCGGAAGGGCAGGGGAATCTGCCGTTGCAGTAGGCAGATTCTCAGTTACTGGCGTAAAAGCGCCGGCCACATCCCCGGCACTTGAAGAGCGACATATTGATCAGGGCGAAGAGCTTCTTGAGAGTGCTGGGATGCCGGGAGAGCCGGGTGTCGAAGGAGCCGCAATCCGGACAGGACCGGCAACCGGGGGGTGGGTCGGCTTGGGAGGGACTCAGATCGGATTGTTCCGGATCGCTCGTTATCGCCTACCCCGGCCGGCTGCCGTGAGTTCTTCAATCTGGACCAGATCGGTGGGGTAGTCGCCTGTGTAACAGGCATAGCAGTACTGCTCTTGGAGTCCGTCATCCGCCACAGCCCGGCGCAGACCTTCGAGCGAGAGATAGGCCAGCGAGTCGGCTTCCAAGTAGTTGCGAATACCTTCCATTGATTGATTCGCGGCGATCAGCTCCGATTCGCACGGAGTATCCACCCCATAGAAGCACGGTGAGACCGTAGGTGGACAGGAGATGCGCACGTGAACTTCACGCGCACCTGCATTGCGGACCATGCGAACGATCTTGCGGCTGGTGGTGCCCCGCACAATGGAATCGTCCACCAGGATCACGCGTTTGCCGTCGAGCAGATGGCGAATCGGGTTCAATTTGAGCTTGACACCGAAATCGCGAATGGCTTGGGAAGGTTCGATGAAGGTGCGGCCCACATAGTGATTGCGGATCAAAGCCTGGCGGAAAGGAATGCCGGATGCGGCTGCATATCCCAGCGCCGCGGCAACTCCGGAATCGGGCACCGGCACCACCACGTCGGCATCCACGGGAGCCTCCTGGGCGAGACGCGCACCGAGGTTCTCGCGGGATTCCTGGACGGCCCGGCCGAACACAATCGAATCTGGCCGCGAGAAGTAGACGTGTTCGAACACGCACTGGGCCCGGTTGCTCTCCGGGGCGTAACGCTCGCGGGTGACGCCCTCGGGTCCGGCGCAGATCATCTCCCCGGGTTCAACATCGTTCACGTAGACGGCATCGATCAGATCAAATGCGCAGGTCTCGGATGCAAACGCATGAGCAATGCGGCCATTAGACTGGACCAGTTGACCCATGGCGAGGGGACGAAAGCCATGGGGATCACGAGCCACGATGACGCGATCCTGGGCCAGGAAGACCAGCGAGAACGCGCCTTCGAGCTGCAGTAAAGCGTCGCGCAAAGCGCCGGTCAAGGTCGTCTCGCGCGAGCGGGCTACCAGGTGAAGAATCACCTCCGTATCGCTCGAAGCCTGGAAGATAGACCCATCCTTTTCCAACTGGCGGCGCAGCTCACCGGCGTTTGTGATGTTGCCGTTATGAGCAACCGCGACGCGGCCCTTATTGCAAGCCACTGAAAAAGGCTGCGCGTTGAGCAGCGCGGTATCGCCGGCCGTCGAGTAGCGCGTATGACCTATGGCGAGATGGCCAGGCAGGCCGGCAATCGCCTCCGGCGTAAAGATATCGGCCACGTGCCCCATGCTCTTGTGGCAATAAATCTGCCGACCGTCGCTGCTCGCCATCCCGGCGCTTTCCTGACCGCGATGTTGCAGCGCGTAGAGACCGAGGTAAGCCAGATTCGCGGCTTCGGGGTGGCCGTATATAGCAAATACGCCACACTCGTCATGAAACTTGTCACGATCGATTAGCTCAGGCATGCAGAAGATACTCCAGCGATCCGTCCCAGCGTTGTCTCAGTGGCACCAACTCGCAATCCAGGAGAGTTCCGGCACGGCTCTCAATCTGTATCCGCCCCTCTATTGTACCTCCGATTTCCAGCGCTTCCACCCGGTGTTCAATCGCAATCCGCCGGACGTCTTCGGGTCTGGAAGTCGATATCAGGATGCGCGACGGGCCTTCATGGAACAGAGCAAATTCGGGCTTGCCAGAGAGGTCCAGCGATACCCTAGCACCGATGCCGTGAGTTCCGAAACTGCATTCAGCCAGTGCAACGGCCAGGCCGCCATCGCTCAAATCATGAGCCGATTCGGCCAATCCTTCCGAGACGATTTCCCGAATGCCCCGCTGCACACGCTTCTCATAGTCCATGTCGAGGGTGGGCGGCAGTCCCCAAAGATCATTGAGGATGACCTTCGCATACTGGGTCCCGCCGAAGTGAACGTCGTCGCACGAGCCCAAACCGCCGAGCAGCATGACCGTCCGGCCAGCCTGTTGGAATTGACCGGGCGTGGGAGGACGGGTGGGCAGCAGACCGATAATTCCCATGACCGGGGTTGGAAAGATGGCCTGCCCGAGAGTCTCGTTATAGAGGCTGACATTTCCTCCGGTGATGGGCGTCTCGAAGAAGTGGCACGCCTCGGCGATGCCTTCAATGGCCTCGACTAACTGGGCCATGATCTCGGGCCGCTCGGGATTCCCGAAGTTGAGGTTGTTCGTCGCCGCCACTGGCAGAGCTCCGGCGGTCGAAAGGTTGCGGCAGCATTCGGCCACAATCAGCTTGGCCCCGGCACGGGGGTCGAGTGCGCAATAACGGCCATTTCCGTCGAGCGCCATGGCGACGGAGGTGCCCGTCTCCTTGATTCTGACAATAGCGGCATCCGAGCCGGGAACCTGAATGGTATTGGTTCGGACGGTGTAATCGTATTGCTCCCATATCCAGCGCTTCGAGCATATGTCCGGCGAAGCCAGGAGAGCGGTGAGGTCGTGCTCCAGATGCGCGCGCGTGCCGCGGTTGGGAAGCACAGGCGCTTCGAGCGGAGCCGGGCGATAGGGCGTAGTATAAGGCCGGTCATACAGCGGCGCCTCATCTGCCAGATCCCGATTCGGAATCTCCGCAACCACCTGGCCATGATCTTTGACTCGCAGAATGCCGTCGCCGGTGACTTCGCCGACCGTGACGGCGTCCAGCCCCCATTTGCGGAACACGCGAAAGACCTCGTCTTCCCGGCCCTTCTCCGCAACGAGCAACATGCGCTCCTGCGATTCCGACAGCATGATCTCGTACGGAGTCATTCCGGTCTCGCGCTGGGGGACGAATTGGAGATCTATTTCGATGCCCGTGCCGGCGCGGCTGCCCATCTCACAGGTGGAGCAGGTTAGTCCGGCCGCACCCATATCCTGAATGCCAACGATCGCGCCCGTTCGCATGGCTTCGAGGCAGGCCTCCAGGAGCAATTTCTCCATAAACGGGTCGCCTACCTGAACGTTGGGCCGCTTTTGTTTCGACTCCTCAGTGAACTCCGCGGAGGCCATGGACGCGCCGTGGATTCCATCGCGGCCCGTTTTGGCGCCCACATAGATGACGGGGTTGCCGATGCCAGTGGCTTTCCCGAAAAAAACTTCGTCATGGCGGAAGACGCCCAGGGCGAACACATTGACGAGCGGGTTACCGCTGTAGCTGTCCTCAAAGACGCATTCACCGCCCACGGTGGGGACGCCGAAACAGTTTCCGTAATGGGATACCCCAGATACCACGCCTTGTAGAATGCGACGGTTATGGGGCTCGGTTAAAGGACCGAAGCGGAGCGCGTCCATCACGGCGATGGGCCGCGCGCCCATGGTGAAGATGTCGCGGAGAATGCCGCCGACGCCGGTGGCGGCACCCTGAAAGGGTTCGATGAAGCTGGGGTGATTGTGCGATTCGATCTTGAAAGCTATGGCGTATCCATCGCCGATGTCGATGATGCCGGCATTCTCACCCGGGCCTTGCAGGACCAGAAGACTTTCGGTCGGTAGCTTGCGGAGATGCAGACGGGAGCTCTTGTAGGAGCAGTGCTCGCTCCACATGACGCTGAAGATGCCCAGCTCGGTGTAGTTGGGAGCACGGCCCAGTAGAGAAACAATCTTGTCGTATTCGGCTGGCGAAATTCCGTGCGCCGCAATGAACTGCTTCCGTTGTTGAGGGGACATCTTCTAACGAGTAGCGAAGACCTGGGCGTGCACCGAACTGACGACAGAACGGAGAATGGCGAGTCCATCGGTGGATCCCATCAGAGCTTCACTGGCGCGCTCCGGATGCGGCATCATGCCAAGCACGTTACGCTGCTGGTTGACGATTCCCGCAATATCCCGCATGGAACCATTTGGGTTTTCCGCATACCGTAGCACCACGCGATCCTCCCGTTCCAACTCATCCAGTGTTCGTGCATCGGCGACATAGCAGCCTTCGCCATGCGCGACAGGCAGGTGCAGTATCTGTTCGGCGGCAGCCGCGGAGGTGAAAGGCGACTCCGCCGTTTCCACACGAAGCGGGACCGTGCGGCACACAAACTTGAGACCGCGATTGCGCACCAGCGCACCCGGCAGCAGGCCGCTCTCCACCAGGACTTGAAACCCGTTGCAGATGCCCAGCACGAGTCCTCCGGCGGCCGCGAATTTCCTTACCGCGGAGATCACAGGGGAAAACTTTGCGATGGCGCCGCAGCGCAGATAGTCGCCATAGGAGAATCCTCCCGGCAAGATTACAGCGTCGAGATTATGGGGCAGATCGGGAGAATCGTGCCAGACGAATTCAGCCGTTTGGCCGAGATTATGAGTAACCGCGTACCAAGCGTCATGATCGCAATTGCTGCCCGGAAAAACGACCACACCGAATCGCATCAGAGCGCCTTTACCGCTGCTGAGAGAGGGACAACCTAGGTGGTGGCCGGAACGGCTTTCTTGCGGGCGGCGCGGCGCTTCTCGGCGGGAGGTTGGCGATCGCTCTTTTTAAGATTCGGCATCACCATCGAGAGCACGAACTTCTTCTCGCCGTGATCGTCGAACTTAATCACCACATGCTCGTCGGTGCACGACAGTACCGATCCTAAGCCGTACTTGGTGTGTTCCAACTGAGCGCCGGGCGCGAAAGCGGGTTTATTGGCCATGAGAAGTTGTATCGCCTCTAGGAGTATGGTAACGTTTTTGCCTGAAAAT
>JBBSHP010000264.1:0-6619 GCA_038232555.1 Bryobacterales bacterium | reverse complement strand
CTTGATGGTCGCGATGCGCAGGTCGGTGATCTTCAAGGAGGAGGGGCGCGAGTTGGTGTTGGTGTTCTGGGGAAGGGCGTCGAGCACGTCATCCGCCCAGAACGTGGCGCCCAGAACGCCGGCGGCTGACTTAAGAAAACTACGTCTCTTTAGCATATGGAATTGATCTTATTATCTTAGCCCTAAAGGGACACCCCAAAGCGTTTGCAACTAGAATACTTAGTATGGTTGTCGAGATCGAAGGGGTGTCGCTGCACCTGGCTCACCCCGACGAGTTGAACGTGACGTGGGTTGGCCAGGAAGAAGTCATGCGCCAGTTATTGGCCGCATGGCTAGTCGTCGATGAAGAGGATCTCCCCATGAACCCTCGCCTGCTCGGAAAGCCTGGCGTGGGCAAAACCACTTTGGCTTATGCTGCGGGAAAGCGGCTGGGCAGGGAGGTGTACATCATGCAAGCCACCGTTGACACGCGCCCGGAAGATCTCCTGATAACGCCCGTGATCGAAGGCGAGCGCAAATTGCGCTACGTTGCGTCTCCTCTGCTGACGGCCATGTTGCGAGGCGGGGTCGTTATTTTGGATGAAGGAAATCGGATGAGCGAGAAGAGCTGGGCCAGTCTGGCGCCGCTGTTGGATAACCGCCGCTATGCGGAGTCTCTCGTCGCTGGTATCAAAATCAAGGCGCATCCTCTGTTCCGGTTGGTAGCAACCATGAACGACGACGCCTCCACGTTCGATTTGCCCGAATACATCCACTCGCGCCTGCAGCCGCAGATCACCATCGATTTTCCGGAACGCCAGGAAGAATACGCCATTCTGAAAGAGAACCTGCCGTTCAGCGAAGAACACATCCTGAACTATGTCACCGATTTTCTTCAACAGGCGCACTCGGCAGACGAACGCTACACGGTGCGGGATGGCATCAACATCGCCCGGTTCGCCATGAAGCTGATGGCCATGGAGAACGGATCCGGCGCTAACAAAATCGGCGAGCAACGGTTTGTGCTGCGCACCTCTGTACTCCAGACCCTGGGCGATGAGGCCTTGCGGTATGTCCCACACGCCTAAAAAAGCCGCCGAGCAGGTGAGCAGTCTCAGGCGCGGAAATTTCACCTACTTTCCGGTGGTGCCCGGCCGCGTCGAGTTCAGCATTGAGCTGAGGCGCGCAATCCTGAAACAGCACCCGCGCATTGTTGCTGTCGAGTTACCCGGTTCGCTTGAAGATGTCTATCTCCAAGCCTTGGCGCGCTTGCCTAAGATGTCGGTCCTGCTGTACGCCGACGATAACGACGACGAGAGCGCCGTCTATGTGCCGGTAGAACCGTGCGATCCCTTTACCGAAGCGGTGCGCACCGCACTCGAGATCGACGCCGAAGTAGTTTTCATTGAACCTGATTTTGGGGACAGGCCCCACCTGCCGGACTCCTACCCGGACACTTACGCCATTCGCCATATTGGCCTTGAAAAATATATAGAGGCTTACCGCGTTTATCCTCAGGAGCGCGACGAGGATGTCACTGCTCACGCTGCGGCGATGGCGTGGAAGCTGCAAGGATCGGATCCACTCGGCCGGGTCTTCGTAGTTGTCTCATTGAATATGTTGGACCCCCTGCTCGATGCCATGGAAACTCCGCAGGACGAGCCGCGCAATCTGGACCGCTCTGAGGTCCGCCTGCTCAATCCTCATCCGGATTGTCTTGCCGAGATCACCGTCGAGTACCCTTACTTGCAAGACCGCTATGAAGCCCTGCGTGAGGAATTAGACGGCGAGTTTCTGAATCGTCCCGCCATTCAATTCGAGCTGCTAAGGGAAGCCGAAATTGAATACACCAAGAACACCGGGGATAAGATCGAGCATTGGCATCGCCGTATGCTGGCGCGTTACACGCGAAACCTGGCCACCATCAATCGGGAATTGATGGCCAATGTCTTCGATTTGACGGTCGCAGGCCGCGGAATTGTCGACGACAACTATGCCTGGGAAGTGTGGCAAATGGCCAACCGCTACCCATCCCAGAAGTCGGCCAGCGATCTGATTGAGACGGTCAACCTGTCCGGAGAACAAATCTGGCTGAACACCAAGAAGCTGCGGTTGCGCCGGCGGCTGCCCAGACCCAAGCAACGGCTGATGCCGAAGGGCCTGAAGAAGCGGAAACAGGAGCAGTTTGCCGGTGAGTGGGCACAACAGACCAACGGCAACGCAATCTGCTCCTATCCTCCTGAAGACATAATGATTGAGGATTACGGACGCTTCTTGAAGAAGAAAGCGAAAAGCATGCTGTCCGAGGAGCGGATGCGAAGCGAGCCATTCACCACGTCCATCCAGGACGGCCTCGATTTGCGGGAGACCGTCCGAAACTGGCACGACGGCAAGCTCTACGTCAAGCAGCTCGATAAGGTCCATGGCGAAGTAGGCGCCCTGGTTGTCATATTCGACGAGGACTTTGCCGAGCGATACCAATATCTAACCACCTGGCTTGGTGAGAACCAGAACGAATCCGACATGGCGTTTTACTCCACCTATCCGTTCGATCATTTGGTGGGGCCGGGGATTGGTCGCGCGGAATACGGAGGGTTCTTGATGACTCTACCTCCCAGACGCTTGCTGGACGTGTGGTCCGATCCGGATTACGATCTTGCTCTGACGAAATCGGAACGCCTGTTGATGGCTGCGCTGGATTATTCGATGCAGCCCCTGGTGGTGTATGTGGCTGCCAAGCCGCCGCGCTCGGTGTTTCGCTCCATCGCTTCGCACCTGAATCGCCGCATTCTCTATGTGCCGATCGGAGCCCTCTCGCCAACCAAGCTGAAGCGCCTACGGGTAGTCCACGTTCTGGATAGCTATGAGCGGCGCAGTGAGGCCAAAGAGTACCTCTGGTGACGGGGCCTCGATTGGTCGCTACCCACTCGCCTGAGACCCATTCACCTGAGACCCTGGATCGTGGACCAAACTTCAGAGTCTTTCTCTATTCGTTCTTTAGCAAAGGGCGGGACCACGGTGGAACAGCTCCGGGCTGCCGTCATGCAGGCTTCGCGGCCAGCAAATGTAGTACTTCTTCGCACTCCGGATGGCACGGTTCATTTTCCACCCGTTTGCCCCAACTGCGAACAGCCTGCCGCTTCGACGCTCCGCATTGAACGTGCGTTCCTGTTCCATGTCCAAAGTGCCGACGACACGCCCAATGATACGGTTCAATCCATTGACGCGTTCGACGTCCCTTTTTGCGATGCCTGCGTGAATCAGCACCGCTCTCAGCAGCGACCTCCGAGTAGCTGGACACCGCTGCGGAGAATCTTTTCAGAAGCTGAGGGTTTCGCGGGTCTGGTCGTGATGGCCATCGCGTTCATGTTCGTCGCTTCCGGCTTGAAGAGCTTGTCGTTGGTCGCTTTCCTGCTGGCTATCCTGCCCTTTTCGATTGGGTTCTGGTTGCTGCGCTCCACCTGGACAAAAAGCCGCTACCTTGGATTAGCCGAAGCTACCCGTGTGGACTTAGCCGTAGATTTCACGCCCTTCATCAGTTTGGAGTTCGAGCCCGCCTGGCGTGCGTTCCAATTCCGATCGCAACTTTACGCGATTCTTTTCCGTCAGGCCAACGTTCAGCAACTTTGGAGCCCGCGCAGCGCGGAAGCTCGATTGGTCGATGACAAGCGTCAAGGACACGCCTTCAGATCAAACCTGGTAATAGGAGCTGTTGTGCTTGCGATCTTCTGTTGGTCGCTTTGGCAAGAGATCTTTTCCAAATAGCGCCAACGCCGCGCCGTGCTACTTCTTCTTTTCTGGCCTTTGCCGTCTCTGCTGCTGTGCCCCGCCCGGTTGACGCGTTTGCACCTTCATGCCCGGCGCTAAGCGAAGCTGGCCTTCGGTAACGATTGACTCCCCGGCGCGCAGTCCCTTTTCAATCACCATCTCCTGATCCACTCGCATTCCCGTTGTGACAGGGCGCGCGTCCACGCTCATGTCGTCCTTGATAACATAAACGAATTGCCCGTCTTGCCCGGTTTGGACGGCCTGGGTTGGCACCACCAGGGCGTCCGGAAGAGTGTTCAACCGTAAAGTCACCTTGATGAACTGTCCCGGCCACAGCTTGCCGTCATTGTTGCTGAAAGTTCCTTTCAACTTGATCGTACCCGTGGTCTGATCCACTGAGTTGTCCATGAACGTGAGCACTCCATGCTCGGCTTCCTCTGCCGCTTCCGCCGTCCCTTGCGGAACTGCGGCCACCGTCAGTTTGCCTTTGGCCATGCGCTGTTTGATCCCCGTTAACTGTGCCTCGGGAACAGAGAACGTCACGTAAATGGGCTTAACCTGGTTGATCGTCACCAGGTCGATGTCGTTGGCCTTGATCAGATTGCCCTGTTTGATGGCCAGGTTCCCGGTACGGCCGTCAATGGGGGACCGTATTGAGGTGTAGCTCAACTGAACATTGGCGTTATCGAGCATGGCCTGGTCTGCTTGCAAGGACGCCCGCGCGCTATCGATGGCGGCCTGATCGGCCTTGACAGCCTCCCTTTTTGCGTCCGCATCCGTGCGTACCTGCTCCGTCTGTTCTTTGGACATCACTCCTTCCTGGAGAAGTTTGTCATAGCGGGCCGCCTGCGCCTCAGCGTAGCGCTGCTGCGAAAGATCCCGGGCCATGTTGGCTTGCGCCAGACTCAATTGCGCCGTGTCCCGCGCGAGATTGGCCTTCACTTGGCTCACCTGCGCCTCGTAGGGCCGTTTGTCGATGGTGAATAGCAAGCTGTTCTTCCGAACCGAGTCTCCTTCTTTGAAGAACACCTGCATCAATTGGCCGCCCACCTGCGACTTGACGCCTATCGTCGTGAAAGCTTCCACGTTGCCGATAATCTGAATATCGACAGGAACGGTCTTTTGGACTACTTTCGCCATTAGGACCGGGACTGCGCCGCCCCCGGGCCCTCGACGACCCCCTTGCGGCGGTTGAGCAGGTTTAGCCGTACAGGCAAGGGATGCCAGGGTTAAGGCCGCCAGCGTCAAAGCCGCTCCAAGCGCGCCCACACGATGAGTATCGATTGTAATTCCCACGTTAAGTCATATGCTCGATTTGCGCGGGCGGTCGGGGCCCACTACGAACTGAGGATATCTTCAAGGCGTCGAGAGAGCGGAATTCGTTACCCAAGCCCGAGCTCGGCCAGCGCTTGTTGCGTCTTCTCGTAGGTGCTATGCAGGATCGCCTGCATGCCCAACTTGCAGGCCACTTCGTAAAACATAGGCCGGTCTTCGAGATAGGCGGATTCCTCGGGATTTGTTTGGGCCATGTCCATAGCCATCCGAAAAATATCTTCGTCGGGTTTGCGGAACCGCACAAAGCAGGACGATACAAAGAAATCCACAAAGTCGTCCAGGTGGAAAGCACGGATGCGGTGTTCCGTCAATTCCCGGCCCTCATTGCTGATCACCGCAACCTTGAGTTTATGTTTCGCCTTAGTGGATCTAACCAATTCCAACATGTCGGGGAATGGCTGCGACTGCGCAAACATGAACGCACGAAAGTCGTCCATGGAAAAGTTGCGAGGTTGGTAGAAGACCGCCCGTTCCAGGTACGTGTCGAGTGAAATTTTCCCGATTTCAAAAGTATCGAAGGTCAGATTATGCCGCTTATCCATCTCGGCAAAATCCAAATTAAAGTTCGTCGCAGCGGCGTGACGGGCATCGCCGCCCCATCCATTCGTCAGCAGCACTCCACCGATGTCGGTGAACAGCGTTTTGATCGGCGTCATCCGCTCGGGCGTTGTTGCTACTGTACCGTGAACGGGACGGATGCGACAGTATTCTCCCACGCCAGGGTCAGCGTGCCGTTTTTCCCACTGTCGGAGGCCAGAGTGATTTTGTAGGTTTCGATCGGAGCATCGGCCTTGCTGACCTTCATCTTCACGCGTCCCAGGTCCTGGCTTTGGTCGTATGCAGTACCCCATTGGCCAGTCTGCTTGTTGATGATCAACTGCCAGTCGCCATCACCGGGCAGAGCGTAGACGGTGTAGCTGCCCGCAGGCACTTTGAGTCCGTTCACATCCAGATCCCCTTCCGTGGTGAGGGCCGTCGCCGAATTGGCTCCCGCACGCCACACCTTGCCGTAAGGCAGTAGTTCACCGAAAATCTTCCGGCCGTAGGTCGAAGGCGCCGAGTACTTGATCGATATCTTCTTGCCATTGATTGTGACCGATGTCTCGGCAGGAGGACTGGTATGCTTCACGGGCTTGGGCGTATCCTGCGCAAATGCAGTGAATGCAGAGGCGCAAACAGCAACCAAAAACAGGCCGCCTACGGTAGATCTTGTGTTGTTAGACATAGGAGCAGTTCTCAGTATACGCCCGCGCAGGTTTCCTCCCATCTAGGGCTTCGCCGGACGTTCTTTGGTCTTCTCTTCGGGCAGCGGTTCTGGCGTCTCGAATTTGATGGTGCTCTCCGTCCCGAACCTGCGATAAAGCCGGAATTCTACTTCATTCTTAGAAGCGTAACGAGTCAGTCGGGACGTGACCACCACCTTCAAAGGCACCAGGTATTCACTGTCGCCAATCTTCTGATAGTCGTAATCCAGCACCGATTTTACTTGTTGAACCGGATACCCGGCCGGGAGGTCGTACGGTATCAAGCTGATCCG
>JBBSHP010000263.1:0-6643 GCA_038232555.1 Bryobacterales bacterium | reverse complement strand
GGCCCGGGGAATCCATCGCTCCCGATGAATCAGGCCCTGGTTGAGGAACAGATCCATGAAGTGGTCCACAATGGTTTCGTAGTCGACCTGGACACCCAGATCGCGGCAGATCTTTTGCGACAGCAGCCAATCGTTGTTCCAGCCGCCCTGATTCTTGTAGTCCTGAATCAGATCGCGTGTGATTACCTGACCCGTGAATATTTCAACCGTGCGGATGATCGTCTCACGATATGAATTGGAGACATCGACGAGGACGCCATCCATATCGAAGACCAGAACCTGATCGCGAGCGCTCACCAGATCTCCTCCAATTCGGCCAGGAATTTCCGGATCTGCTCGCGCGTTCCGACCGTGACGCGAACACAGCCCGCAAGCTCATAGCTGCGATCGCGGATGAGCACGCCTCGCGCTCGGAGCCGATCGCGGATGGAGATGGCGCGCGGGCCCGCTTCAAACAAGACGAAGTTGGCTTTGCTCTCGTAGTATGGAATTTTCAGTTTTTCGAAGCCGACGTACAGCAGTTCGCGGGCAGCCAGGATTTCAGTGACATATTTTTCTATGTACGTGGTGTCGCAGATGGCCGCGCGCGCCGCCAGCGCAGCCACCGTATTCACGCTGTAAGGCGATTGCGCTTTGTGCAGTAAATCCACGTTTCCCGATTGCGAGAAGAGACATCCTAAACGCATCGCCGCCATGCCATAAACCTTGGAGAAAGTGCGGCTGACGAACAGGTTGGGATAGTCGTCGAGCAGACCGAGCGCAGTGACACCGCTGAACTCATAGTACGCTTCGTCGATCAGCACCGCGGAATGCGCGGCTTTCTGGAGAATGCGTTCGATGGCAGCGCGGGAAGTCCCTGTGCCGGTGGGATTATTCGGATTGGCGATCAGCACTGCCCGCGTTTGCGGCCCGATGGCATCCAGCAATTCTTCAAGCGGAAAAGCTAATTTCTCACTCCGGTAGGGAAGCTCGCGAAGCTTGGCTCCGGCGAGCTCCGCATAAAAGCGATACATCGCATAAGACGGCTGCAACAGCAGAACTTCCTGGTCGTCATCGACGTAAGTGTTGATCAGGACCTGGATGGCTTCGTCAGTGCCATTGGTCAGGATAAAATCTTCGGGCTCCACTCCGAAGAACTCCGCAAGGTCGCGCCTGGTCTCGCTGTACTCGGGATAGATAGAAAGCTGCGCATCGGTCAGATGCTTACGCAGGTATTCCAGAACCTGAGGGGAAGCGCCGACGGTGTTCTCGTTGAAATCCAGGCGGAGCTTATCCGCACGCGCTCCGGTGGGCGGTGAGTAGGCTGCCATGTTCAGCACGGCCTGCCGGGGTTGCAAAACACCGGGCGGCAAGTGGATGGCGTGACTGCTGGCATTGGCCCGCTTAGTTGGCAAGACGCACCTCCACCGAGCGGGCGTGCGCTTCCAAACCCTCGGAGCGGGCGAGCGTGGTGATGGCGGGGGCGAGCCGGGCTAAGCCTTCTCGCGTGAGTTCCTGAACGGAGATGACCTTCACGAAATCGGCGGTGGAGAGGCCCCCCCGAATACGCGCGGCCCCGGAGGTCGGGAGCACGTGATTGGGACCGGAGGCGTAATCGCCGGCCGCTTCGGGACTGCTCGGCCCCAGGAAAACACTGCCCGCATGTTGGATGAGCGGCAGCAGATTTGGATCGTGTAAGGCCAGGTGCTCGGGCGCGAAGCGGTTGGAGACTTCGACGGCCGCCTCCAGGGAAGGAACCAGGATGACCGCGCTGTTTTTGCGTATGGCTTCGCATGCCACAGCCGAGGTGGGCAAGCTCTCCAACTGCCGCGCGACTTCCAGGGCGACGAGTTCCGCCAGTCGCTTGGACGTGGTCAGAAGAATGGCGGATGCTTCGATGTCGTGCTCCGCCTGGGCGAGCATGTCAGCGGCGATGTAGCGGGGGTCGCCTTCTTCAGCAATGATGACGATCTCGGTAGGGCCGGCCACGAAATCGATTCCAACCTCACCAGCGAGCAGCTTCTTCGCGGCGGACACATAAATGTTTCCGGGACCCACGATGCGGTCCACCCGCGGCACGGTGTCGGTTCCAAAAGCCAGGGCTGCGATGGCCTGCGCTCCGCCCATGCGGAACACGTTGCTCACTCCCAGATATTGGGCGCCCGCCAGTATTTCGGCGCTGGGATGGGGCGACGCGACGCAAATGGTTTTCACCCCGGCCACCTGGGCGGGAATCACGGTCATCAACAAAGTGGAAGGGAGCGGATAGCGGCCGGCTGGAATGTAAGCGCCCATGGACTCCAGGGGGCGGACGATCTGTCCCAAGCGGCGGCCATCCGGCAAGGTGACCCAATGCTCGCGCGGAAGTTGCGATTGGGCATAGTCGCGAATGTTTGCAGTGGCCACCTGCATGGCTTCCAGGAAGGCGGGGGTCACTCGTGAAGCGGCTTTCGCGAATTCCATTTGGCTTACGCGGACGTCGTTGCCTGGGAGCTGGTCGAACTTGCGTGCATACTCAAATAAAGCTTCGTCGCCGCGCTGGCGCACCGCTTCGAGGATGGGCGCCACGACCTGCTCGGCTTCCGCCAGACGGACCTGTTTCCGAGTGATCAGAGCCTGGGCATCGTTGATGTCGAGAATTCGCAGCATGGTCACAGCACGATCTGATTGAGAGGATATTCGACGATGCCCTGCGCACCGGCTTCCTTCAGCCGCGGGATGATGGTGCGCACGGTGGACTCCTCCAGGATGGTATGGATGGCCACCCAGTTTTCGTCGCTGAGGTGCGAGATAGTGGGGTTTTTCAAAGCGGGAAGAAAGCCCAGCACGGCTTCCAGCGCCGTTTTCCGAACGTTCATCATCAGGCCGACCTTTCCCAGCGCGTTAATGGCGGCTTGCAGGAGCATGCGGACGTCCCCCAGCTTGCGTTTTTTCCAAGGGTCGGCCCAGGCATCGATGTTCGCGATCAATTGTGTATTGGATTCGAGCACGGTTTCAATGATGCGAAGTTTATTGGCGCGCAAGGAGGAGCCTGTTTCGGTGACCTCCACTATGGCGTCGGCCAGTTCCGGAGGCTTCACCTCGGTTGCGCCCCAACTGAATTCCACTTTGGCTTGGACGCCATGTGATGCGAAATAGCGGCGAGTGGCAGCCACCAGCTCCGTGGCGATAATCTTGCCTTCCAGATCCTGCACCGATCGAAAAGGCGACGACTCGGGAACGGCGAGCACCCAGCGCACTTTGCCGAAGCTCTGCTTGGCGTAGATCAGGTCCGCTATGGTTTCAACCTTGGCTTCGGTCTCCTGGACCCAGTCGTGACCGGTCAATCCCGCGTCCAGGACTCCGTCCTCGACGTAGCGCGCCATCTCCTGCGCCCGGATCAGCATGCACTCGATTTCCGGATCGTCGATGGAAGGGAAATAGGAACGCGAGCTGGTCGTGATGTTGAAACCGGCGCGCCGGAACAGATCGACGGTGGCGTTCTCCAGACTGCCCTTGGGAATTCCGAGCTTGAGCTTATTGCTCATAAGTACACTTGCGCGGGGTCGTAAGTGCGCGGCTCGGCTTCCTGCCATTCGCCATCCTGCAGAGTACGGTAGAAACAGCTTTGATAGCCGTTATGGCAGACACCCGGTCCGAGCGCCTCAACCTGGATCAGCAAGGTATCCGCATCGCAATCCGTAGCGATGCTTTTCACCACCAGCTTGTGCCCCGAAGTCTCGCCTTTGAGCCACAGCTGGTTGCGTGACCGGCTAAAGAACGTAACAAAGCCGGTGTTGACGGTGGCGGTAAAGGCATCCTGATTCATGTAGCCGACCATCAGGACGCGGCCAGTGACGTGATCCTGCACGACGGCTGCGATCAGGCCATCCTGCTTCTGAAAATCCAATTTTGTTGTTTCGCCCAAGAGTTTGCACCAATAAAAAAGCCCGCCCAGTTGGAGGCTGGCGGGCGAGAAAGTCTGTTACCGGAAATCTGTCAGACTGCCGCCGGGCGCCGGAGATGGTGATGATGCTGGGCGTGGCGGAGCATGAAAACCGAGTATAGCATGCACCTGCGGACGGCATTTGCCCTATTTTGCATCAGGGTGGTTTGCCGGAATAAGTCGTTTATCATCATCATCTGTTACGCTGCCTTCGGCGTTTGCGGACGGCATTTTGCTGGAATGCCGTCCGCGTTGGAATGCTAGTTTGCAAAATGAAACAAGTTCCTGATGGATTCGAGCTCCCCCGTTTTCACCATACCGCGAGAGTTGCGGAATGCAAGCCGGGCGGGCGGAGTCCTGTTGATTATAGGGAAGAAACAGGCGAAAGAATCCGTGACTCCCCCACGGGACAATCGCGCTCCCAGCAGGACCGATGAAAAAGCGCTTCGCGGGGCGTCGATTTTTATTGCTGGCGGCGGGACGGTACAAAACAGCTAAGTTGTAGCAATGGTGCTTGCGGCTGGTGGTTCTTCGTAAGAACGTTTGCTGGATAGAGTCACCAGATGCGGCGCACGCCGAATGCGTCAAAAAGCCTCTCGTTACTGACCAACGCCAGGTTCTCTGCCTGCGCTTGCGCGATCAGCATCCGGTCGAATGGGTCTTTGTGAGGGCCGGTTCGCAAACCTGCGCGGGCAGCGTGCTCCAATGAAATAGGTAACGGCTGGAACCCCTTCCCTTTCGATGAAACCGGCGAAATCGGCTGCGAGTTCGGCTACCCCAGGAATTTTTCCCAGACGGACTTTGGTCGTCACCTCCCAAGCCGAGGCCGCGCTCACCATCACCGTGTTCCTGGTACTGGCGATCTCGGCCCGTGCTGATTTCCCGAGAGCAGGATCGTCACTGAGCCACCAGAGCAGGGCGTGAGTGTCCAGCAGAATATCCATGCCGGCCTTATTCCCACCGGGCCAGTTCCTCGTCCGGCAATGGCTCGAAGAAGGCGGCCCCAACCAGCAGCGTGCCCTTCATCGAGCCAGGTTTGCGAATGCTTTCTGCTTTGTTAATCGCCACCAGACGAGCCACTGGCTCTTTGCCGCGCGAGATGATCACTTCCTCCCCTTGCGCGGCTTTTCGAAGCAGCCGAGAGAGGTTTGTTTTGGCTTGATGGACCGTCACGATGCTGGTCTTCATTACTTAGTCATTATCGACTAGCTAAGTTCGCGCTGTTCACTTGGCTGACGATTCTCTTCAAGATAGTAAAATGCGCAGGATGCCGCCGCGGTTGGCAGAACGGTATATAATCGGCGCGAGGTGCACTCCATGGATGCGATTCTGAAACGCTTTCACTTGTCTGGGAGGAGTCGAAGAGACTTCGTTAAAGCGGCGGTGGGGTCGGCGGTTGCTTTGGCACCCGCCGGGGAGGCGGCAGACGCAGGCGGGAATGTTTTCGGTCCCCTCCCGGGCTATTCACCGCAGATTGGCACGTTGGTTTCCGAGATGACCTGGATGCGCAGCGCGGCGCTTCAGCCGGTGAAAGGGATGACGCAGGATCAGCTGGATTTTCTGCTGGATGACAAGGCCAACCGCAGCGGAGCGCTGCTGCTTCACCTGGCGGCTACGGAGAAGCTGTATCAGCTGAATACGTTTCGCAACGTGCGGGACTTTTCAAAAAGTCCGGAATTCAAGGACTGGGATGTTCCGATGGAGCTGGGCGAACCAGCCCGCCAGGCTATCAAAGGCCACAATCTGGATTATTATCTGAAGCTGCTGCAGGCAACCCGTGAAGAGACGCTTGCGGAATTCCGCAAACGCGACGACAAATGGCTGCTGGCAGTGGACCAGACTTGGGCTTGGGGGCCCACCAACAATCTGTGTAAGTGGTTCCATGTGTGCGAGCACGAATCGCACCACGCCGGACAAATCAGCCTGCTGAAGAGCAGATTCCCGGGCGCCAAATCCGCGTCCGCCTGAAGCCGCTTTTGTGAATCCGCTGAGGGGGGATTCGTGAGCAGCTCGACGACGATTGAAAGACGTCAGGCGACGCTCGGGCACTTCCGCGCATAGGCGACAATACGTCCAAGTGGATTTAGTGCTGCATGGGAGAAGATCTATTCCGATGGAAATAGTGTTATCCCACCTGCACCAACTCGGAGTTTTCGATCGCGAGCGCACGTTGCAGCCGCAAAATGGCCGGCAACGTCGGGTTCTGAACCCTCGCTGGGAAGCCGTTGTGAATCCGGCCCCGAAGAGTTCTACCTGCTGCCTTCTTGCGCACGCCGCCCCACTGCTTAAAGAAGAACGGTACATCCGCGGCTTCGCATTGCTCATGGATAGAAAGGACCCAATCCTCTCTCATCGGCCGCGCGCCGGGTCCGCTCTCTCCACCGACGATGACCCACGATATTCCTTCCAACGGCAGCTGCCCGAGATCTTCGAGAAGCGGCTCAACTGACAGAAATCGAACGGCTGCAGGGGTCGCCTGCAGATCTCCGATCCTCGGTAGGCCATACCTGCGGTCTTCGACGGAAACACCCCACCAGATATGTGCCTCGGTCGCAGCGGTCCGCAGCGGCCCGCAAAGCAGTTCCTTCAGACGCTGGGAGCGTTTCGTGAGCACCTGATAGGTATGCCAGTTCGCGAGCTGCATTGTGGCAGCTACCTTGGAAATGTATTGGAGTGACACCTCTTCGTGAAACAGATCGCTCATAGAGTTGACGAATATCATCCTCGGTTGGCTCCAGC
>JBBSHP010000262.1:0-6655 GCA_038232555.1 Bryobacterales bacterium | reverse complement strand
GCAAGCTTTTCTTCCGACTGGCGCAACAGGCTGTGGCCGTCGATCCCGTGACCTATGACCTGATTGTTCACCCGAAACCAGCAACCAGCGCGAAAACCAGTTCCGCAGCGGTTACCTGAGTCAAGCGGATATCCAGCTTCGACAAAATCGCCGATGCCCCGCGGGGGGAATTCCGGTGGCGTAGTCAGGAGCAGGCCTTCCACAACTTCCGAGAGCCGTTCGAGGTGGTGCTCGTACGCGGGAAAGACCTCAGCGTCCCTTTTCGAGAACTTCGCAATCTCAGCGAGCGTGCGGTTCCCATCCTGCCACATGAACAGGTATCGATTGTCCGGGAACGGAGAAAAGAACGCGGGATCTTTCGCATCCACCGCGTAGCCAAAGCGCGGAAGGTCCAGTTCGCGGATAATCCGCTCCTGCAGCAAGCTGGTGAGATAGGCCGCGGTGGAGACGCGATAGCCCGGCCAAATCTCCTCGGTGACGGAGCATCCGCCCACCAATTCCCGCTTTTCCAGAACCAGTACGCGTCGGCCCGCGCCCGCCAGGTACGCGGCGGCTACCAGCCCATTATGCCCGGCACCCACCAGGATTATGTCGATTTTTTTCAATTTGAATTGTAACTCTGGTGCACATGCCTGTGCGAGCGGCATGACGATTCAGCTACTTAGTGGTTGGTGCTTGAGTTGCACTGAGAAACGGCCAGGAGCTGAGCACATGTCTTTCGGATTGTACATAGGTGGCTTTATCGTCGTGATCATCGGGCTGGCTATTGCCGCGAACTTGATGCGTGTACCGGCGCAATGGATCGGGGTTGGTGTGGTGATTCTGATCGGCTTGGCCATCCTTACGGGCGTCACAAAAACGAAAATGAAGGACCCGTCGTAGATCGGGGTCACACCTCCGCGACGACAGGGTTACGGAGTTCGCCTATCTGATCCACTTTGACGATCACGTCGTCGCTCGCGCGCAAGTAACGCGGCGGCTTGCGCGCGAATCCGACACCGGCCGGCGTCCCGGTGGAGACGACGTCGCCAGGCTCGAGCGTCACGACGCTGGAAATATAGGCAATCAGCTCCGGGATTTTGAAGATCAATTCGCGTGTATTGGAGCTCTGGAGAAGTTCGCCGTTAATGCGCATGGTGATGTCCAGCGCATGGGGATCTTGGATCTCGTCGGCAGTCACAATATACGGTCCCATGGGGGCGAACGTGTCGAAGGTTTTACCCATCAGCCACTGCGTGGTAGCTAACTGAATATCGCGCGCGCTTACATCGTTGATCATGGTGTAGCCGAATACATGCTGCTTCCAATTGTCCGCAGCAATGTGGCGGCCGCCGGTGCCAATCACGAAGGCGAACTCGGCTTCGTAGTCGGGTTGGGCGGAATTCTTCGGTAGCACGATGTTCGCTCCCGGCCCGATCACGGCGCTGGCGAATTTCGAGAACAGCGTGGGAACCTTGGGGATCTCCATGTTCGATTCGATGGCGTGATCGCGATAGTTCAGCCCCACACAAATCAGCTTGGAGGGGCGGGGAACTGGCGCCAGGACAGTGACCTCCGAGAGTGCGATCGTATGCTCGGCGGCGGGCTGATAGATCCAGTTCTCGATCAGCGCTCGCGTCTCTGCGCCTCCGGCCATGACGCCGATCAAGTCGTGAAAGCCCGTCCCTCTTAGTCCCACTACTTTGTCTTCGAGCAGAACTCCCGGTTCCGGCAGACCGCCGGGGCGTTGAAAAGTAAGATATCTCATCGTTGTTTATGAAACCATGCGCGCTCCTGATCGCGCCAATATATTTGTAGCTGCTTCCTTGCCCATGCGCACGCAATCCGGTATGCCGATCCCGTGATACGCATTGCCCACCAGTTGCAGCCCGGGCATTCCGCCCAGCCTGGCTTCCACTTCGTCAATGCGGTTCTGGTGGCCAACGGTGTATTGCGCCATGGATTGCGGCCAGCGCGCCACCTTGGAAAAAAGCGGCTGAGCGCTGACGCCCATGAATAACCGGAGCTCCTGGCGAGCCATCTCGATCAGGGACGAATCCGTTTCGCCCAGGGCGTTGCCACCCATAAAACATCGCAGCACGATTTTATCTTCGGGCGCGCGGTGAGCGAACTTGTTGTTTACCCACGTGCAGGCTACCACGTGCTTGCGCTCTTTTTTGGGAACCAGAAAGCCGAATCCCTTCAAGGGATGGCCAAAGGAACTCTTCTCGTAGCCGAGCGCCAGCGTCACTGACGACATATACGGAATCGTGGAGAGCAGACCGGACAGCTCAGCGTTCACAGGCCCCAGCAATAGGGCGGCACGATGGGCCGGGGTCGCGATCACAACATGATCGGTCTTCATCCATGCGCCCTGGACACGGACTCGGAAGCCGCTGGAATCGGCTTGAATGGCTTCCGCTTCTCCGCGCAGGACGCGGGTGTAAGGAACCAAAGCCTCAATCAATTGGCCGAGCCCGCCCTTCAAGGTTTTGAAGAGCGACCCGCCGCTTGTGGGCCGGAGTGCTGCCAGTACGCCGCGACTCAAGCTGCCATACTCCGATTCGATCGCTACGAATCGGGGCAGCACGCTTTGAGCACTTAGATCGCGCGGATCCCCGCCGTAGACGCCGGCTAGAAGCGGTTCGGCGAGATAGTCGTTGGCCTCTTCGCCGTAGTGATCGAGCAGAAATTCGTACACCGAACGATCCTGCGCGGTCACGGGGCTGCGCCTCCGAAACAGTTCCCGGGCCATTCGGAGCTTGGTGCTCCAGCTTAAAAGCGGGGAACGGAGCAGCGGCAGAACCTTGGTAGGCACCATCATCATCAAGCCGTCGGGAAGCGGCACCAACTTTCCGCCACGTACGATATACGTCACCCGCAGATGATCGTTGGACCCGATCACGTCGTGTTTGAGCCCGAGTTCGGCGATCAATTCCAGTGCCCAGGGCTTGGCGGCAAGAAAGCTATCGGGTCCGCTTTCCAGGAGGCAGCCTTGCTGCGTTTCGGTTTGTATGACACCGCCCAGCTTCGCGGCTTTCTCGATGACGGTGGCGTGGACGCCGGCCTTGTTCAGGTAATAGGCGGCCGTGAGACCCGATATCCCGCCGCCGATAATTGTGGCGGTCATGCCTGATTAGCGGCAGCTCACGGCTTGAATTCCCGAACCAGTTCCACCACGGCCCGCACATTCTCGACGGGGGTTTCGGGCAGAATGCCATGACCCAGGTTGAAAATGTGGCCCGGGCGGCTGCCGGTACGCTTGAGCAGTTCGTGCACGCGCATCCGGATCTCCGGCAGCGGAGCGAACAAAACCGCGGGATCCAGGTTTCCCTGCACGGCAGACCGGTAGCTGATGTCCATCCAGGCTTGATCGATGTTGATCCGCCAGTCGACGCCCATCACGTCTCCCCCGGCGGCATGCAATTCCCGGAAGAATCCCGAGCAGCCTGTGCCGAAGTGAATGACAGGCACGCCGGCAGACCGGACCCGCTCGATCAGCGCCCGCGAGTAGGGGGCCACAAACCGCACATAGTCGTCCGGGCTGAGGGCGCCTACCCAGCTATCAAAGATCTGGATGGCCCGCGCGCCGGCCCCGACCTGCGAAATGGCAAACGGTCCCAGAACATCGACCAGCTTACCCATCAGCCGCCGCCACAAGGTCTCGTTCTGATACATCATCTGCTTGGTCTTCAGAAACGTCTTGGACGGACCACCCTCGATCATGTAGCTCGCCAGAGTAAACGGCGCACCAATGAATCCGATGACGGGCACTTTGCCGGCGAGCTGTTTCACCACCAACTGAATCGCCTCACCGACGTAACCGAGGTCGTCGGTGTTCGATATCGACAGGCTGTCAACGTCCGAGGAGGTGAGTACCGGGTTCTCGATGGACGGGCCTTCACCCGCGACGAATTTCAGCTTGAGACCCATCGGTTCGACCGGCAGCAGCAGGTCCGCAAAGATAATCGCGGCGTCGACATCCAGCACCTCGATGGGCTGCAAAGTTACCGTGGCAGCCAGATCGGGCCGTTTACAGATCTCCAGAATACCGGCCTTGGCGCGGATTTCGCGGTACTGCTTCATGTAGCGCCCGGCCTGCCGCATAAACCAGACGGGCCGCACATCGGTCGGCCTTCGCCGGCAAGCGTCCAGGAATCTACTATTCATTGAAGCCATTCGCATGGCGCACCCGCCCTGTCTTCGCAAAGATAAACGCGAAAGTCTTTCTTCTTGTGCCGCTCAGTCCACTGACGGCCCATAATGTAATACGGTTTGGTCCAAGCTTCACTGTCGATCGTGTTCGGTGAAATCACGGAAGCCTGCAACATGCCCTGCGATGGAAACCCGGTCCGCGGGTCCATAATGTGACTGTAAAGCTTGCCCTCGGCATAAAAGAACTTTTCATAGTTGCCCGACGTTGACATAGACGCATCTTTCAGAGCCACGGTAGCCACCGATTTGGAGGGACTTTTTGGATCTTTGATTTGGAGTTGCCAGCCGGGTTCTCCGGGCGGCGTGCCCAGCGCATAGATGCTGCTCCCTGCCGCGGATACCAAAGCCGATTGAATTCCATTGGTTTTCAAGACAGCCGCGATACGATCCACTGCATAGCCTTTCCCAATGCCACCCGGATCGATCTCCACTCCGCGCTGGGCGAAGCGCACACTGGAATGCACACCGTCGAGCAGAATATTGCGGTAACCGACCTTTCCTAAAGCGCCTCGAACTTCCGCGCGATGCGGCAGGTGTCCCGACCCTTTATAGAAGCCCCACACCTTCATCAACGGACCCACCGTAATGTCAAATGCCCCCTCGCTCTCGCGGCTATATTCGACGCACGCAGCCAAAAGCTGAAAGACCTCGCGCGAAACAACTACCGGCTGATCGGCTGCCAACCGGTTCACCTCACTCCACTCGCTACCCGGCTGATAGTTCGATAGCAACTGATCCAGCCTCCGGGCCTCTTCGAGCGCCGCCGCCACGCTGGACTGCAGCTTATCGCGGTCTGAACCGTAAACCACTACCGAGAACGTGGACCCCATGGCATCCACGCTGCCTTCGCTTCGAATCAGTTCAGGCTTACCAGCAGGCGCACCCGCCAACCCGAGCGTAAACAACAAAGTTACCACAACACGTTTCATTCGACAGCTTTTTTTTCAGCTATACTTGACGGGTCCCGGGGACGGCCTTTTTTGATCTTTACCGGGCTGTAACCCAGGTCCTCGATCTTGTTCAAGCTGAATAGATTTTGTAAAACGAAGCAAAGCTCGAGCAGCTTGGCACCCTTCGTCTTCACGATAGCGCGGAAGTTGGGGAATGCAAGTGGGACGAGGTGAGCGGTGTTGATTCCATGGGAGAAAGAGCCAAAAAAATTGTGACTGGTCAACCGGCCCATCTCCGGTGGCGTATCTCCGGCAAGCGATGACTGAAATAGTCTTATCTCATGGAAGATGAGCCTGGACGGGAAAATCCGGCATGCTCATTGCAGGCCGGAGACCTGCGCTACGTAGGCGGTCCCCGGCCTGCGACTCATTGCTCCCCGAAAAATGTTCGCGTCGGCGGAGGCTGCGGACGGCATTTGGCACGATTTCGTGTGGGTAGGTGTTTGCGCTGCCGAGCACTTTGTAATGAAGGTGTTGCGAGGCGTTGGATCGGTTGGCGGACGGCATTTTGCACCAAATGCCGTCCGCATTTGGCGTGCCTCGATCGCGAATGGCGGCGGCACCCGCATCTTGGAGCCGGCTTGGGATTTTGAAGGTTCCATCTACTACCGTTTTATCAGCCGTTGCGATAGTGCAGGGTTGGGCTGGCAGCCATGTCGTTGAACCGGCGGGCAATTTAGGCGTCAAATAGTTTGGAACGCAGTTTCTTGGTTAAGATGTTTGTCCCAGCTATTGAACAGCGACGGTGACCTGTTGGGGTGCATTGCTGTTTTGGCCTACAGTCAGCAGTAGCGGCTGCGGACCCGAGCCGATACCGTCGGGCACGATGGCGTTCACCTGAAGCACGCCAGAAATGAGGAAAGGGGCTGTGCCGGCGTACAGGATACGCGCGGGCTGGCCGCCGATGGTGAGCGAAACCGGCGCGGTGGGTCGTGTCTGGTTATCGAGCAGGATGCTGCCGTCTTGTACGGTGCGATTCCACAGCCCGGAGCCTGTGGTGTAGATCGAGATCCCTGATCCCTTGGCAGCGGGATTCTCGACGCTGTTGGGGGTGACGAGGCTGGGGTTCTGGATATTTGAGTTCAAGATGGCGCCCTGGCCGTTTCCGTTCTGGGTGACGGTGAAGATTGCCGGCGAAGTATCGGCGAGCGGCACGGAGAACGCAGGCGATGCCCGCAGATTGTGCGTGACTACGACGTTTACGGTCTTCTGTCCGGCGACTTCATACGGAACCTGTGCATTGATCTGGGTGGTGCTGACATAGAGTAGCGGGGCCGCGATGCCGTTAAACGTGACTCCATCGCGGATGTCGCCTTGATACATAATGTGGCTCAAATCGGTGGGATACAGGCCGGCACTGTCATATTGGGCCGTTGAACTAAGCCGCAAGCGGCAGTTGTGAGGATCTCGTCTTCGCATTGTTGTGCGGCATGAGCCCGGCGTCCTTCTTGCGCCGGCCCATCGCGCTTCCTTTTGATCGCAAAATCTGATCTCGTCATCGGTAGGAGGTT
>JBBSHP010000261.1:0-6672 GCA_038232555.1 Bryobacterales bacterium | reverse complement strand
CTCGCTGGGCACCAATCTGTTGCCACCGATGAATGAAGGCAGCTTTGTGGTGGACTACATTATGCCCCCGGGTAGTTCTCTTGAGGAGACGGACCGGGTTGTAAGTCATATCGACAATCTGATTCATACTGTTCCCGAGGTAGAAACAACGGCCCGGCGAACCGGTCTGCAACTCGGACTGGCCGCGGTTACGGAAGCGAACGCAGGCGATATTTCCGTCAAGCTGAAACCGAGCCGTAGCCGCAGCACGGACCAGATTGTTGCTGATGTACGCTCCAAAATCGCGCGGCAGGAACCCGGACTACACGTGGAGTTCGGTCAGCTTCTGCAAGACATGATCGGCGACCTGACGAGCGCGCCGCAGCCCGTAGATATAAAACTGTTTTCAGAGAATGATCCGTTGCTGCTCCATTGGGCCCCCATCGTAGGCAGGGAAGTAGCGAAAATTAACGGGGTTGTTGACGTGCTTAACGGAATTGAGAACACAATCAGCGGCCCCGCGTTGATGTACCGCATAAGACCGCAGGTTACGTCGCAAACCGGATTCACTCCCGAGGAAGTGGAAACGGATTCGAACGCGATTGTTCAGGGGGAACCTGCCCCGAATCCGTTGGTGGTGAACAATCGCGCTTACACCATTCGGGTGCGCTTTCCGGAACAATACCGGTCTTCGGTAGGCGCGATGAACAACACGCTGCTCGCCAGCGCGGCCGGAACAACCGCTACGCTCGCTTCCCTCGCCGACATCAGCAGCCTTCCCGGACAGACCGAGATACATCAGCAGAATCTCCAGCGCTTCGTAGCAGTAACTGCCCGGCTGGAGGGAACTAACCTGGGAGGGGCTATTGCGAGCGTAAAGCTCGCAATTGGGCGGTTATCTCTGCCGCCTCAGATTCGAGTCGAGTATGGGGGCACTTACCAGACGCAGCAGAACTCTTTCCAGAGCCTGATGGTGGTTTTGTGTATCGGACTTTTTCTGGTGTTTCTGGTGCTGCTATTTGAATTCAAGAACCTCTCGGCCCCGGCAGCCATTCTCTCGTCGGCAGTGCTTTCGACTTCAGGTGTGTTTCTCGCCCTGCAAATTACCGGATCTACCTTCAATATCTCCTCTTTCATGGGCTTGATCATGGTCGTAGGTATAGTTTCGAAGAATGGCATTCTGCTGCTTGATGCCCACCAGACATTCCGGGCAGAAGGAAAAAGCGCGGAAGACGCAATGGTACATGCCGGGAGACGAAGGTTGCGGCCTATTATGATGACTGCCGTCGCGGCCATCGCCGGAATGCTGCCTTTGGCTTTTTCGATCGGTTCGGGATCGGAAGTGCTGAAACCCCTCGCTATCGCAGTGATCGGCGGTATCGTAATCTCGATGTTTTTATCCCTGATTATTACCCCAGCTGTGCAGTATTACCTGACAGCTACGGCGGAGAATCGCTCTTAATTGAAATGCCAAATGACTCGAAGCACTCGAAAGGGTTTCTACAGTGCTGAACCGCTCGCGCTCGCAGCGGCGAGGAACGGAAGGATAGGATGTCGCCTCAAAAGACGTATGTAGCTCCAAATGGCGCAGCGGTGCTTAAAATCGCGCTCACCTCCACCGCCTTTCACATTTTGGGAATGGCAGGCTCCCAACTGGACGTTCCCACCATTATTCAGACATCGGTTGCGGCGAATCAGGCCGATTGGGATGCCGCTCCCGGCTATTCGTTTCAGGAGAAAGACCGGGATACCGACGGTTCCAAGACATACCAGGTCCGAATGATCGATGGCTCACCCTACCAGACGTTCACTGCGTAAATGGGAGGCCGCTGTCTCCCAACGACTTGGGAAAGCAGCAAGCATGCTCAGGAAGACAATCGCGGAGCGCCACATTTTCGATTCGAGTATTTCCGGATTTGAACGTGAACTCATTCGGAGATGGCACCTCTGTTGACCGAAGTGGCGGCGGTGGTAGTGTTTCAGTTGAAGACACAAGGAGTGAAGCATGAGCAAGCCAGATCGTAGCCGTGTTATCCGTCTTGCCGAGGCTCAAGCAGGTATCCCGGGCCCCGCGGGCGAGCGCGCCGTCCTGGTCCTGCAGCGTAGCACTCTTGACGTAGCCCTTTCCCTCCCTCTGCGCCCGAGCCAACAGACGCCTCACGCACAGGACGAGATTTACTTCATCATTAGCGGCCGAGGAGTGCTCATTCACGACAGCAAGCGGGACCCGTTCGAGTCAGGCGACCTCCTGTTCGTGGCCGCGGGGACCGAGCATCAGTTCGAGGACATTACCAAGGATTTCGCCCTGTGGCGTGTATTTTACGGCCCCCATGGTGGTGAGGTCCCAGCATGAGGCGTGGCGTTGGCCGAGAGAGTCAAGCTGAGACACTGCGCAAGCCACAACGGTCAGGTGCTTCCCTCCTCGTTTATCGAGCCCTGTGTAGTCGCTCATCGGAAGGCCACCTCCGATTCCGGAGCGCTCCTCGCGCTCCGGGGCCACTGTGTGCTGAGGCGGGGACAAGGACGTGCCGTCCTTTCCCTCACCCCTTTCCTCGCTCGCGGCGCTCTTCCTGCGCTGCGCTTCGGATGGGTTTTCCTCGACGAAGCCGAACACTTCCGGCACAATCGAGATGCCAGCGTCGCTACGCTCCGATGGTGTTCGGGTTCATCCCGGAATGCCGTTCGGCTTCCCTCTGGAATGGGTGTTGAGCTTCGTCGGAATCCGCAACACCTGGAAGTAAGACTTCGGGCGAGCACTCCTTGGCCGCCTGGGTGGGTAAGAACAGGCGAGGCTTTATGAAACCTTTGCTTGGCGTCTCCTTACTACTGATTGGCTACCCGGATGCTCTGAAAAGATCTGCCCGCCTCGTGACTTCGCCTTCAACTTTGATTCAGTGGCGAATCCGGAGTTTGGCGGCGAAGAGGGGTTTCTGAAGCATGCTGGTTCAGGTAAATAGCGACAACAACGTCATTACCAATCAAGACCTCGTCCGGAAGGTTCAGGCAGAGGTTGAGGCAACGCTAGGGCGGTTTGATCTTGAACTGACTCGCGTTGAAGTCTTTCTGAGCGACGTGGATGGTCCGAAATCGGCCAGGCGAGATAAACGGTGCGTCGTTGAAGCTCGCCCCGCTGGTCACGAACCGCTGGATGTCAGCGACCAAGCGGCTGCCCTCGACGATGCCCTAAGTGGCGCGTTGAATAAGATGGAAAGGGTCCTCAACGACCATTTTGAGAAACTGCGCGACGCGCACCGGCATCGCGCTTGATGCAACCCGCAATTAGTTCCTTCGATCTATCGTTGTTGTTAAAGGAGCGACAGTCGCCGTGTCTATCGCTCTATCAAAACACGTTCCGTCATAATCCTGAGAACCTGCAAGACCCTATTCGGTTCAAGAATTTGCTAAAGGAACTGGAGCGGCTATGCAACGATAGGGGGCAGCCGGATAGCGGGCGGCTTCTCGAGAATTTTCGGAAATTGGAGGCAGACAGGGAGTTCTGGAATAACACACTGGACGGGTTAGCGATCTTCTGCTCGGAGGGGTTCCTTCGAATCTTTAGTCTGCGTCAATCCGTTACGGATGCTGTGCTCGTTTCTGATCATTTCCTTATTACACCTCTTATCCGAATTGTGCAGTCGGCCGAGCGATACCAGGTATTGAGTCTGAATCGGAAGGAAGTCCATTTGTTTGAGGGAATTCGCGACCGATTAACGAGCATTACGCTGGTTCCCCAAGTGCCCCAAACCATAACGGATGCACTCGGGTCCGAATTAACCGAACCGCACCAAACTGTAACCTCTCAGGGCGGTACAGGGCTGGGATCCAGCATGCGGCACGGTCAGGGCGGAAAGGCAGACGAAGTCGAAAACGACGAAGAACGATTTTTCCGCACCGTGGATCGAGCCATTTTTGAGTACTATTCGAGACCATCGGGTCTACCCCTGATCCTGGCATCGCTGGTGCAATATCACAGCATCTTCCACAAGATCAGTCACAACTCTCTTTTGATCGCCGAAAGCGTCGCCGGGGACGCGGATTCATTTTCGGTGGATGATTTGGGAAAGAAGGCGTGGGAACTCATCGAGCCGCGAGTGCATGCCCGGATTGCCGGGCATCTTGACAAATTCTCGATGGCTCGATCCCGCAATCTCGGCTCGGATGAATTGGCGGCCGTAGCTGGCGCGGCGGCAATTGGCCGAGTGGGAACTCTGCTCATCGAAGCCGGGCGAAGAATCGCAGGATCGATGGACGCGAAAACGGGGGCTATCGCTCTTGACGGCACCGACGGGATCGAGATCGCCCCGGACGATGTTATCGACCAGATCGCGGAGGCGGTCTTGCGGCACGGCGGGACAGTAGAAGTCGTGGAAAAAACGACATGCCCGAAGGTACGGGCGTTGCTGGTATCTTCCGTTATTGATAGTCATTACCAAGGAGAATCACATTCCCCGCCCGAGAGTTCATTTGATCAATCCGAGTGATTCAGCATTTGGGACCGCCGTCATTACGCCACGCTGGCTCTACGTGATTGCAGCCGCCACACCGGCCTGCTTCGGCGACTCGGCTATTTGCGATGAGACGTTGCAGCACCTGGGCCTTACCTCCCTCCAGCCAAGCGACATCGCCGGCGGCTCTTTCTAGCTAAGCCGGCTCCGGACTCTCCAGATCCCGAGCCAAAAGCCACGCCCACGCCCGACAGCTCTTCAGCTGATCGGAACCGCTTGAACGTGCTCCGATAATGTGTAATGTGCCTTTTTGCGCTGGGCCGCCCTATGTTCTTCGAGCGAAGCTTCTCTCGAAGGCGACCAGCATCCCGGCCGTGGGAATTGCTAGCGACACCGTGATCGAAAGCAATCACATTTATGTCATGGCACCGGGGGTGCGCCTGAGTTTGGTGGACGAAAAACTCAAGACGGAACCCCGAAGAACCCGGCGCGGCGCCGGAAAGGGAGTCGGGATTGAATAGACTTTTCCAGCTCTTACGTAGCCGCACAGGGAACGACTTCACTCACTATAGAGGCAATACCCTCCGTTGGCGAATTCTCCGCCGAATGATGCTGCACGGACATGAGAAGTTCGATGATTATGTGAATCACCTTCAGGAAACTCCCTCCGAGATTTCGGCACTGGCAGAATGATTCCTGATCTGCGTCACATCATTTTTTCGAGATCCGCAACTCTTCGAAGCCTTGAATGCCGGGGTATTCCCCAAGATTATCAAGGGCAGATGTGCCGGAGGTTCTGTTCGGATTTGGGTGGCTGGCTGCGCCCGGCGAGAATGGAAGGAGCGGGATGTCGCCTGAAAAGACGCAGGTAGCTCGAAATGGCGCAGCAGTGCTTAAAATCGCGCTCACCTCCATCGCCTTCCACTTTTCGGGAACCGCGGTTTGCTCTCAACTGGACGTTTCCGTCATTATTCAGCGATCGGTTGCGGCGAATCAGGCCGATTGGGATGCCGCCCCCGGCTATTCGTTTCAGGAGACGGACCGGGACAGCCACAGTTCGAAGACGTATCAAGTCCGAATGATCGACGGTTCGCCCTACCAGTCCCTTACGGCCGTGAATGGAAAGCCGCTCCCTTCTGAACTACGCGCCAGGCAGCAAGCAATGCTGGAGAAGACGATTGTTCAGCGCCGTTCCGAGTCGGCTCGCGAGAGAGCGACCCGCATCGAGAAGTATCAAGCGGAGCGCAGGCAGGAACACCTGCTGATGCAACAAATGACCGAAGCTTTCGATTTCAAGCTGCTGGGCGAACGGAGGCTGGACTCTCGCGTTGTCTATGCGCTTAAGGCCATCCCACGCCAGGGCTACAAGTCTCCGAATATGGATTCACAGGTCTTGACCGGGATGCAAGGCCAGCTATGGATAGATAAACAGACGTTTCAGTGGGTGAAAGTGACAGCGCACGTATTTAGTCCCGTTTCGATCGAAGGCTTCCTTGCGCAAGTGGAACCTGGCACATACTTCATTCTTGAGAAAATGCCCGTCGCGGATGGCATTTGGCTGCCCAAACACTATGTAATGAAGTCGCGAAGCAAGATTCTATTTTTTATCGGGCATGACACACAAGCCGACGAAACCTACTTCGATTATAGGAGATCGGAATCGCCCTGAAGAAGCCAGGGACAAGGTACATTCGGTCCTTGGTTTGCACTCGCTCTAATGCTGTAATAAGGAGAAGTAACGATGAAAAACACCAAGAACTTAGAGGCTGCACCGGAAGCGGATTCCGACGTTACGCAAACCTCTGAACATTCTGAGCCCGCATCACCTGACGAAGCGGACGTGCAAGAACTGGCCTACCGGTATTGGGAAGAAAGTGGTCGTTCCCCGGGATCCGGCGACGAACACTGGTTCCGGGCTGAACGGGACATCCATGAGAGGAGCAAATCCCTAAAATAGTGCCCGGATTCCCCGCGCTGTTTCCATTCCCGGTTACGCTACCGCTGTTGTTTCTGCTCCAGCAGAGCGGCTCTGGACATTCGCCCCCGCCATTCAGTCTGGATTCGCTGTGGGATAGTATCCAAGGTCTCGGTTCTTCCTTTCTCCACCAGATCCCATATCTCGTCATCGGCGTTCTGGTGTTTCTAGGTTTTGTGATCGCCGCGAGGGTCGTCAGCCGTATTTTCATCGAGACGGGCGCGCGTACTCGGTTTCCGCTAAACGTCGCAACAATTTTAGGCCGTTTGGTCG
>JBBSHP010000260.1:0-6682 GCA_038232555.1 Bryobacterales bacterium | reverse complement strand
TCGGAAACCAGATCTCGCGTGGTGCCCGGGATGTCCGTTACGATGGCCCGATCCTGTTTGAGCAAGCTGTTGAACAAGCTGCTCTTGCCAACGTTGGGCCGGCCGACGATGGCGAGCGTGAGCCCGTCATGCACCAGCTTGCCGTAGGAGAACGAAGCGGCTAGCTTCGAAATGCCCTCCTCCAGCGGACCAAGACGTCGCAGAATCTCTTCCGCCGGCGCGACGCTGATGTCATCCTCTGCGAAATCAATACCCGCCTCCAGAAGCGAGATGAGTTCCAACAGTTGCTCCTTCAGCGGCCGGATCCGTCGCGACACCGAGCCTTCCATCTGTTGCGCTGCGACGCGCGCCTGATACAGTGTGGTCGAGTCGATTAAGTCGCGCACCGCTTCGGATTGCGGCAGATCGATGCGCCCGTTCACATACGCGCGGAGCGTGAATTCACCTGGTTCTGCCAGCCGCGCGCCGGCCGCAACGGCTCTCTCCACACAGAGGCGGAGCACAACCGGGGAACCGTGGCAGCCAATCTCGATCGCGTCTTCCGCTGTATAGGAGCGGGGCCGGGCAAAGTAGGTGACCACCACTTCATCCACGGTCTGGCCGGTTTCATCCGGCAGTTCGGCTAAGGTAGCAGCCCAGGGCCGGAGTCCGGAATGCCCCGGGCGCAAACGCAGAAACTGACCAACTATTGCGACTGCGTCGACTCCCGATAGCCGTACTACGCCGAGTCCGGAGCGCCCGGCCGGTGTTGCGATCGCTACGATGGTATCGCTGAGCTGCAGAGCTTACGGTCGGCGAGGGCGATCCCGGCCGCCGGATCCACCCGGTCCGCGACCCCGCCGGTCCCCTCGCGAATCGTCCCGTCGCGGGCCGCGCGAATTGCCTCGCGAATTGCCTCTCGAATCCCCTCGCGCCTCCCACGCCGGCGCAGGCCTCGTCGGAATCACCGGTTCCGGGACAATCTCCATCTCAGCCGGCACAATCACCACTTGGCGGATGGGGCCGGACCCGGTGCTCTGGCTGCGCACGTCGGTTTCACCTCGTAAACTCAGATGGATGACCCGACGTTCGCGGCTGTTCATCGGATTGAAGTGAAAGGGGCGGCGAGTCTTTTTCACGTTTTCGGCCGCGGTCAATGCGCTTAACCGCAGTTCCTCAATCCGCAGAGCGCGATAATCGTTAGCGTCGAACCGCATGCGCGAGTGATCTTCAGCCGGTATGCGCAGCGCTTCCATACTCAGCAGTTCCAGCGCAAGCAGAAGTTCTGCTCTGTTTTCGAGAAGCAGGTCCACATCCGGCCCGGCGAACTTCACCACGATATCGGGATCTTCCACGTCGGCCTGGGTATGCTGGCCCACCAGAACGTCGAATGTGAGATCAAACCCGGTCTGGCGCAATACCGGCCCGAGGAAGTTTTCAATCCGCGGCTGGATCGTATCGACAGTATATTTTTTATCCACGGCTACCTTTTCAAGGTCTTCTTTAACGCCGGCTTGGGGGCCTCTATCACTGGGGCAGGCGTATATTTATTGATCAACATTTGCTGCAGAATACCCACCAAATTGCCGGTTAGCCAGTATAACACCAAGCCACTCGACATATTGTAGAAAAAGAAACCGAACATCAACGGCATGAATTGCATCATCTTGGCCTGCGCTGGATCCATGGTTGGATTCGGAGTCATCTTCTGCATGATGAATTGCGTGATGATCATGATAATGGGCAGCAGATGCAGAGGCAACTGTTCCGGTTGCGAGAGGTCGGCCACCCAAAGCCAGGGCGCGTTGCGCATCTCTATCGTTACTGTGAGTACCTTGTAGAACGCGTAAAGAATCGGAAGCTGGATCACCATCGGTAAGCAGCCGCCCAGCGGATTCGCCCCATGCTTCTTGTAGAGATCCATCACCTCCTGGTTCTGCTCGGCCTTTTTGGGATCCCGCAGGCTCAGGTTCTTGTACTTCGCATTGATTGCCGCGATCTGAGGCTGCAGGCCCTGCATTTTCCTGGCGGACTTGAGACTGGTAAACCGCATCGGCAGCAGCAGCAGGTTGATGATGATCGTGATGAGGACGATCGACCAGCCATAGTTGTGAATATGATCGTTGATGTACCGCAGCACGGAAAATAACGGCTGCGCGATGAACCAGAACCAGCCCCAGTCGATCAGCTGTTGCAGTTTCGGATCGACGCGCTTCAGAATATCGACGTCCTTGGGCCCGACAAACGCTGCGTATTTGTTCTGGGAATCGCCGCCGATTGCCACGCCCACGTGCAGTTCCTCTTTGCCACTGGCCGGTGACACGACTTCATCCTTCACGGTGCGAACTTCCGTCGAGGTATTATCCTTGGGCAGGAAAACAAAGGCGAAGAAAGTATCGTCCAGTCCGGCGAACGAGTATGTTCCCGTGGACGTGATCGGGCCGTCTTTGGCCGCTTTAGCGTCCTTGTTAATCAGCTTAGAGGCAGGTACATCGTAGTACACGGAGTGCTGCGCGGAGATGCGGTTCAAAACCGTTGCGTCCCCGAAACCTCCCCGCCACATAATCAGATGGGGCACCGGCGTTCCGCTCTGAGCTACCTCAGAAGTGAACTGCGACATGTAGCTGTCTTTCGCGAACCGGAAAGATTTGCGGCACAGCGTCTTTCCATCCGAGAATTCATAATCCACTCCCAAGCCATCGGGACTGGGCTTCTCGACAAACAATGCGTAGTTGAGAAGCGTTGCCGCCTTCTCGTCCTTCATGGCAATGGAAAACGGCGGCGGCACCTTTTCAAGAGCCGTTACATTCACCAACTGCAGCGGTTTGCCGGCTTGATCTTTGAATTTCTTCAATTCCCAACTGCGTACCACAGCCCCGCGGTTGCTCAACTTGATCCGGTACAATTCCGTGTCGATGAGGTGCTCTTGCAGGTTACTCGCGGAAATCTGACCGGGCATTTCAAGTGCGGCCGGGGACTTCTTCGATTCGGGCTCCGCCACCTTTTGCGTCACCTGCGCCGCGCGTTGGGGCGTCGGAGCGGGCCCGGTCGGCTTAGGACCAGCAGGCGGTTGCAAATAGGGCGCTACAAACAACACCAGCCCCATCAATACAAACGCAAGCAGCAGGCGCATCTCCATCGACAAGCTCTTCTTGGGCCCACTAGGGCTGCCAGGCGTGCTGGATGAGTTTGGAATTTCCGGCGAGTCGGCCATGATTTATCTTGTAAGTTAGCGGACCGGGTCGAAGCCGCCTGAGCAAAAAGGTTGGCAACGCAACAGGCGTTTGATACCCATCCCTACGCCGCGGCTAACGCCATAGCGGGCCACCGCTTCGCTCATGTACGCTGAGCAAGTCGGTTGGAAGCGGCAAGCGCTGGGGAGCAATGGCGAGATCCATCGCTTGTACAAACGGAGGCTCCCAATCACGGCTTTTTGCATCGCGAGATCAACCGGTCCAGTTCACGTTGAAGTTGGTTTGGCGAAGCTTCGAGTGCCTGGCGACGCGGGTTGATCACCACGTCCCATTGCGAACCGAACTCCTCTAAGCGCAAGCGGATGGCTTCCCGAATCCGGCGCTTGGCCCGGTTTCGCTTCACCGCCTTTCCAAAGCCGCGGGCGACGGTGAAGCCCACCCGCACACCGTGGCTGGCATCCCGTGCCAGGCAGAACGCCGCAAAATACGGGCCCGGCATCCGGACACCGCTGTCATAGACAGTGCGAAAATCCGCGGATTTCACGATCCGAACGCTTTTCGGAAAATTATGGCTAGTCGGCGTACCGGACGGCTCTCTCGTCGCTCACCGTTAATTTGTGGCGGCCTTTGGCGCGGCGGCGCGAGATTACGGCACGCCCGTCTTTTGTTTTCATGCGCGCTCGGAATCCATGTGTCTTCGCCCGCTTGCGATTGTTTGGTTGGAATGTGCGTTGTGGCATTTGCTTTTTCTTGGCGGAGATACATCGGCTCCGATGCGCTACCCAATGCGATTGAACTACTTCTTAAGTATACGGGTCGGCTGAAAAGAGTGTCAAACGGAAGTCTTGTCTAGTCTAGCCCTGCGATTGCCGCAGAATTTCCCATGATGTCGCATACCATCGTACACGCGTTTGATCTTTCCCTTGGAATTGACCGTTTCCTCCGGCACGCCGCATCGGTGGCACAGATTTAGCGGCTCCGGAAAAGTGTTACGTACCGGAAACGACGAGTGGTTTATTACCCATCAAGTCAACGCAAGTAGCCATCGGCGAACGGCGCCGCCCCCAGCCGGACCGCCGCCAAGCGATTTGCGAGTGGATACCGTGCATCAGGACCAGCTTCGAGGTTTTCAAACAACCTTAACCGGCGTTCGGGTTCCCCGCAGCACCCACGCGCCGCTGACCTTCCCGGGAATGCTCTCCACGGCGGGACATTGGGACCAATAGAGATTTGCCATCTTCATCCTAAACAGACGGCGCCTGTGTAGCACGCGTGATCTTTCTCCCGGCTGACGTTAGGGATCAAATCCCCCTGGACTTCGAGCCGCTTGGCTTTAGACCACGTTGCGCGATCTTACGCCACTTGATAGATTGCTGCAAAGCCACGGTTTTGAGCCACCGCACCTCTTATTAGCTCTTTCGTACCAGGTAAGGACTGAGACAGACTGTCGCGTTTCAGAGCAAGCATTCTAGAAAGCCCTGTTTTAGCGTGCTTAGGATGCCACGTCCCTTATTGGCAGACCGGAGCAGTGCCACTTTGGCTTGGGATACTCCGGAGAGAGATGAGAAATAGCAAGCTATCTCGTTGTAAATAAATATCAATTCGTTTGGACCCGAACCTGCTTCTAGATCATGCGAACTCAACCTCATATCAGTTGGCGGGAGTTACACGAACGTGGCAACAAAGTCATCCTGGATCATCCTGAATCTCTGCAGCGCACTCATGCTGATCCCGGCCAATGCACAAATTGTACACACCGCCACCAGCGGCAAGCTCGCCGGCGACCTACCGCACGCTTCCAGTGCAGCGGTAGACGTAATTGTGCAGTTTGTACAGACCCCGACTGCGAAGCACCACCCGAGGATTGTCGCGAAGGGCGGCAAATTAATTGCAGATCTGAGTGGAATCATCAACGGATCGCACTATTCCATACCGGCGAATAAGCTGGCTGAATTAGCGGATGACCCGGAGGTAAGCTACATCAGTCCGGACCGGGCGGTACACGGAACATTGGAGTATGCCAATCCCACTGTGAACGCCAATATCGCGCGCACTGATGGCTGGGACGGGACCGGGATTGGAACTGCAATCATTGAAAGCGGCCTGCAAGGCCGGCCGGATTTGAATTATGCGGTGACGTCCTCCATTCCCAATCCCGCGTCCCGCATCGTCAACAGCAAGAGCTTTTTGCCGAGTACGGTTCCAAACTATACTCTCACCGGTGACGATTACGGGCACGCCACCCACGTAGCTGGAATTCTTGCGGGGAATGGTTATAAATCGAGCGCTCGATCAGCCGTGCGATGGGCTCGATCAGCCGTGCGGACGACTTGATCGCCAATTACAGTTCGAAAGCACCCACCCTGCTGGACCATGTCGTGAAGCCCGATCTCGTCGCCCCGGGCAATTGCATCGTTTCTCTGAGCCAGTCGGGCAGCACGGTCTTTAACAATTTCTCTACCTCAGTAAACCTGATCTCAAACAGCTACTATCAACCCGGCGCGACTGGCACGTCTACCAAAGCCCGGCTGATGAAGACCGCCACCAAGAGCTTTCCGAGCGCAAGCGTAGCGACGGATCCAGTCACTGGGATCAGTTATTCCAGCCAATACGACGTGTTTACTGTGGGTGCGGGTTATCTGGACGTCTGGGCAGCCTTGAACAGCAGCGGCCTGGTTCCGGCGGTCGTTGGCGCTTCGATCTCACCCTCGGCCAGCTACGACTCGGCAACCGGGGCCGCTTTCATCAACAACAACGCTACCAATGCGGTCTGGGGAACGAATGCGGTGTGGGGCGAGCGCACCCGGCGGTGAAGCTATCAAGCAGCTTCTCAACGGGGAGAACTGAGCAACAGAACGATTTGGTCATAGGAGAGAAATATGTCGAACAACAAACAAAGCAGGTCCGGAGAACGTCAAACGGAGTTCATGTCGTTACGAGTAGTGTGGGCAGACAAAACGGGGCGGGAAAAATACGCCATGGTTCGATCTCTGGATGTATCGCCCCTCGGGATGCGCATCGAAATGCCGGAACCACTGCAAGCGCGCTCCATCCTTACCCTGCAAAGCCACCAATTAGGTCTGCATGGGAGCGGATCGGTCCGCTACAGCACCGCGGCTGGCCGGGGAAAGTATGTGACCGGCATTGAGTTCATTGGCGGACTGCGCTACAAAATTCCGGAGAAACGTTGCGACGCGCCTGAGGATCTATCTACGCCCCGGACTGAATTGGGGCCAGAGTGAAACTAAGCAGAAAGAGCGCGAGCGCAACCCACCCGAGCCGGGTCCTGGTTCGGCCCACCTGGGTCATGTCGAAGATCACGGGATGGCGCAGTCCAAAAATTGCGAGCAGTACCGCCCAGACCAGCCAGCTCCAGGAGAAGAATACTCCGATCGGGATCAGAAGAATGACAAACATCCAGGACAACGCCTTATGTTTTTCGGCAAAGAACGAATATAGGATGTGTCCCCCGTCCAACTGGCCTATAGGAAGAAGGTTCAGAGCCGTGG